>JBGCFT010000037.1:0-22733 GCA_045107085.1 Marinicellaceae bacterium
GACAGCCAAAAAGGGTATCCTGGTAACAGACTTTCAGAAAAAACCACTAATTGACATTTATTTGCAGCGGCTTTTTCAATGTAAGTTTCAATTTTTTCTAAGGTGTTTTTTTTATCAAGCCATACTGCAGCCATCTGGGCCATGCCTATATTTAATTTTGAATTAAACATGTTGATCAAATAATATTGGGTTTCCATCAGGATCAATCACTGAAAAGTTGGATGGCCCTTCTTTTGTTATATTTTCTTGTGCTATTTCTATGCCCTTTTCTTTTAATGATTGATGAAGACTTCTTATGTCGTCAAAATCATTTAATGGATTTGCCTCTTTATCCCAACCAGGGTTATAGGTTAGTATATTTTGTTCAAACATGCCTTGGAATAATCCAATTTTATGATCTCCACTCATAAGGATAAGCCATCCTTGAGATTGTTCGCCACCGATTATTTTGAATCCAAGACTTTGGTAAAATGACTTAGATTTTTCTAAGTCATTAACGGCTAAGCTGATTGAAAAATTGCCCAGTTGCATAATATTCTCACAAAATTTTAGAGAATTAAATGATTGTATTTTTCTTTAAATATGTCAAGCAATATTGCTGAGGCTATTTTATTTTTTATCAATTGGCCACTAAAGTCCTTTATTTTGCTGTATTTAAAAGAGCAATCTTAATGTATAAACTATTGAATATTTGAAATATGCTTGTCGTGTGTTATATTGCATGCTTAATTTTCGAACAAAAATTTGATATGTATTAAAGAATATCAAAATTTCTTAATTAGTTTTGTTTTATGACAAAGTTTTTCCAATTTTTAGTTTTAATATTTTTCTTACATTTTTCAGCCAGCATTATTGCGTCTGACTCTAAACAATGGCTAATGCAAGAAATCAAAGTAGAAGATGGATTACCCGATTCTACAGTCTTTTCAATTCAACAAGATCAATCAGGTTTTATGTGGTTTGGCACAACAAATGGATTGGCGCGATTTGATGGTTATTCATTTAAAGTTTTAAAACATGATGGAGCCGATCTGCAAACCATCTCAAATAACAATGCTGGTAATATTTTTATAGATTCCAACAATTTAATGTGGGTAGGCACTTTTGGTGGTGGTGTCAATACTTTGAATATCAGCGATGGGAAAATCACCAGATATCCCTATACTAGCAGTAAATACAGTGAAGTACTTTCAGAAAACGTGCAAACATTTTATGAGGACAAAGACTCCAATATTTGGATAGGAACTGCCAATGGCTTGTATAGATTGGATGGTGAGAATCTTGAATATTACAGCCATAATACAAATAAAAAGAATTCTCTCATCCATTCGCGCATATGGGACATCACATCGGACAGTAATAATGACTTATGGATTGGGACTTCCAACGGTCTGAGTCATTTGAATCCTGAAAATGGAAAAATCAATAATTACCAATTACCTGAAAACTTAATTGTGGATATCTCATCTAATCAATTTCGCAAATTACTGATTATTGGTGATAAACTTTTTTTAGGGTCTTCTACAGGATTATACAGTTTCGATAAAGAGACCAAAAAGTTTACCACGCATACACCTATACACAATATGAAAATTAATGATTTACATATCCTTGATGGTGAGTATTTGTTGATTGCCAGTATGGAAGGTCTTTTTCAATTTGATATAGCTCAAAATGAGTTCAAAAAAGATCAAACAGGACAATATTGGCGTGAATTAAAGCATGTTGACATCCGCAATATATATTTTGATAAATTAGGGCTTATCTGGTTAGCTACAAGAGATAATGGAGTTATCAAGGTTGATCAACAAGGCGGACTTTTTCAGCACCATGCCTCTTTTTTGTCTGGTGAAAATCAGAATGAATTAAACAAACAAGTGTTCTCATTAGAATATGATGCTTTTGAAAATTTATATTTAGGCACATCAGATACTTTATTCAAACGATCAAAAAAGAATACCTTTGAGAGAATAATTGTAGAGAATCATCATGAAGTACCTGGCATAATCAGAGACACAAAAGTTTCTCAAAATAATGGATTATGGATTGCAGGCAGCCAAGGGCTTTTTTATTTGGAGCCATCAAGTACTCAGGCTCAAATCATAAATGAACCTTTTGAATTAGTAGGGATTAAACCAACAGATGTTTTTTCTGTGGAGCAAACCTCAGATGGTGAGATTTGGTTAGCTCTTTATAATAATGGTATCTTACGTTGGAAACCTGATTCTTCAGAGGCTGAGTTGATTCAATCTTATTCTGGAGGTACCTTAACTGATATTAACTTGGTTCATATTTATGAAGATTCCCATGGCCACTTATGGCTGGGATCCTATTTAGCAGGATTGTTTCGAATTGATCAAAATACCAAAGAAATTAAACCTTATACACATGATTTTAACAATATAAATAGTTTATCATCTAATCGTGTTAAAGATATATTTGAAGATTCTCAAGATAGATTGTGGTTCTCTACTTTTAGAGGGTTGAATTTATTTAATCCTAAAGATGATTCATTTAAACATTACATGACATCAGATGGGCTGTTGGATCATTCTATCAATGCAATATTAGAGGACTCAAAACAAAATTTGTGGTTAGTTTCAAAATTTGGTCTAATACTTTTTAACCCAGAAAAAAATATTTATGAGAACTTTACTTTGCCCTCTGAAATTCGTCATGATGGTTTTTATATAAGATCAGCTGTCATTGATAGTCAAGATAAGTTATACATAGGAAGTGCGAATGGTTTTTATAGCTTTGATCCAAACGATATAAATAATTCCATTGATTTAAAACCCAGCCTTCAAATAACTGATGTTCGCATTAATAATGTTCCAAAATCATTTAAACAGATAGTGGGGAATAAGTTAGAGTTTGATTTAAAACCAGATGATACAAGTATCTCATTTGTTTTCGCTTCTTTGGATTATAAAAGTGCCAATCAAATTCATTATTTGTATAGAATTTCTGGATTATATGAAAATTGGCTTGATATCACATCAACCAGAAAATTAGAGCTCAATAATCTGAATCCTGGTGCTTATGATATTGATATTAAGGTCACTAATAATGATGGCAGATGGTCAGAACAACAATTACAAATACATCTCAATGTTCACCCTGAATGGTGGAATATAGGATGGGTTCGTCTCTTATTTGTTTTGTTTGGTATATTTCTAGCACTTTTTTTTCACTCGTACCGTACTATTAAAATTAAAAAATACAATCGACACCTTGAAGACAAAGTAGCCAAACGCACTTCTGAATTAGAGAATTTAAATTCGCAATTAAAAAAAGCCTCACGAACTGATTTTTTAACTGGTATTTATAACAGAAGCGGTTTTCTCAAAGCTTTTAAAAAAACAATAACTGAGCCTCATCATTATTGCATTGTCGTTTCGGATTTAGACAATTTTAAAATAATCAATGATGTATATGGTCATGCTGCCGGAGATTTGGTTCTAGTTGAAGTGACTAAATTGATGCAATCAATGTTGCCAGAAGGGGATTTTATGGCGCGCTGGGGTGGTGAGGAGTTTATCTTTTATCTGGGCAATAAAAGTGATAAACAAGCTTTTCAGATTATTGAAAAAATGCGTTTGCTTATAGCCAATCAGTCATTGGTCTTTAAGAATAAAACTATTCAGGTAACGTGTACCTTTGGTATTTGTCAGAACTCATCTACAATTGGTTTAAAAAAATGTATTAATTTTGCTGATCAAACTTTGTATCTTGGAAAAAATTCAGGAAGGAATCAAACCAACATATCAAATCAAGATAAGACAGACTAAATTATAAATATTTTTCATAAAGCATTATCTATGTTGTTCTTAATGAAAATAGTCTGTGAATTTTTAGTGAATATAAAAAATCAATACACTCACATACGATTGACAGGTCATTCATATAATAGATTCATCGTTTAAATATATGCGATTTCCTTTTTTATTAAAACATGCGAGAAAATTATGAAAACTTTAAAATTTACATCAATACTATTAATTACATTAATTTCTTTTAACGCTTTTGCAGGTGGAAGTTACAAAAAACAGAAAGACATTGTTGACACTGCCGTAGCAGCAGGTTCATTTAATACTCTAGTTGCAGCTGTAAAAGCAGCTGGATTAGTAGATACATTGAAAGGCGATGGCCCATTCACTGTATTTGCTCCAACCGATGAAGCTTTTGCTAAATTACCAGCTGGAACATTAGAAAGCTTACTTAAGCCAGAAAATAAAGACCAGTTGGCGGCTATCTTAACTTACCACGTTGTTTCTGGTAAAGTAAAAGCCAAAGACGTAGTGAAACTATCTTCAGCTAGCACTGTACAAGGTACTGATGTTAACATTATGATCAAAGATGGTGCAGTCATACTTAATGAAAGCAGTAATGTTATCACAACTGATATCAAAACTAGTAATGGTGTAATCCACGTTATTGATACAGTGATTTTACCTAAATCATAAAATCAAGTTTACAAAAGTTAATATTGAAAAGGCCGATATGTTCGGCCTTTTTTTATGGGTTCATTTCATAGCTGCCTTTGTTCGCATAGACAAAGTTGTTCAATACTTTATTGAACCTTTTGTCATTATTTAATGATTTTTTAATCATTCTTTTACAAAAAAATTGCTGTAGCTTTGAGCTACTGTTCTTTGAATATAGTTGGGTTGCATACTTTGAAAAATCCCTTACCATAAAATCAAAGATTTGATCCATTAAATCATCATCAATTTCATTAAGCTTCCAGCTCTCAAGAAGGAGTTGACCATAAGCAACCAAGGTAAATATTTCACCAACAATTAATAAAAAATCAATGTCCTTAATTTGAGTCTTGTCAGGACGAGCAAACATGAGCATTATTTTAAAGGTTGAAATTTGTTTTCTAAAAATCTTTACGTTGCCTAATTGGCAGTTTCCATAAGCGATTTTATAATCGTGAAATCGTGTTTTACCCAAACCTTTAGTGGGACCTTGATTAAATAAAAAGTCATCATTATTTGAGTCTTGAGACACAGGAATATCATCAAATTTATCGGGTTTAAAAAAATAATTTGCCATAAATTTGACTATTAAAGCCATATTAACATGCACCGTTCCTTCTAGCTTGGGCAATGCCCTAATATCTATTACAGCATTTTCAAAATACATGTCTTTTTCAAAACCTTTAGCAGCGATGATGTCCCAAAGGTGATTGATGACTTCTTCACCCTGAGTTGTGACTTTCATCTTAACCATTGGGTTATACAACAAATATCTTCTGTCGTTTTTATGAGCAGATCTCATATAGTCGCGGGCACGATGAGCAAACAAACGCATGGCCGCTAAGCGACAATAAGCATCAACAAATAATTGTTTAATATGCACAAAATCAGTCACAAAATGATCAAATAATCGACGCTTTGAAGCATGATTAATGGCCTCATAAAAGGCATGAGTACAAATCCCTATGGAGGCAAATCCTAAATTGAATTTCATGATATTGATAGTATTTAATGCATCATCCCATGCTTTTTTGCCCAATTCTGTTATGTCATTATGATTAATTGGATAATCTTTTATCTTAAAGTGAGCCACGTAATCTTGATTGTTGATTACATTTTTAACGCATTCATAGTGCGCATGTTGAGAATTGACTGTAAAGAAAACATATTCACCGGTGTTTTCGACTTTTCCAAAGGTTGATACCAATGCTGCTTTATTGCCATTCCCAATGTAATATTTTTCACCATTTGCTAAATATTGGCCATCAGCTATTTTAGTTAACTTCATTTCTGAAGAGTAAATATCTGCACCGTGTTCTTTTTCAGATAGACCAAAAGCAAAAATTTCGCCTTGCTCAAGTAAATTTACAGCTTTATGTTTTAAGTCTTCATTTGTTCCTAAAAATATTGGTCCTAGGCCCAATGCGGATACTTGAAAACAATACCAATAAGTCAACCCATAAAATCCAAGAATTTCAGCATAATCAGTGATGCGACTGGTATCCCATCTTGCGGAATCGTCTCCATAACCTTTTGGTGTGAATAGCGTTGCAAATATTTTTTCTTCTTTATTGAACTCCAAAAATTCAGTATACCAACGACGCGATTCATAATCTGATTTGATTTTTTCTAATCCCATAGACTCAAAAAAATCTATGGTTTTGAGCATTATTTGTTTTGTTTCTTTATCAGGATATGATTGAGCGAATTTTTTTGGGTTTAATAAATGCATTTTTGATTGTCATGTGAATTGATAAATATTTTACTGATCTCAGTCTCAAAAATCAATGACTGGTTGAATCCTGTTCAAACAGTCGTATTTTTATTTGAAAAAATTTAATTCATTGGTCAGCTTTAATTTGTATGATGTATAAAAATGAATTGATTGTGTTTTATTGTGTCAAGGATTGTATTTCTTTCACAAAATTTTTACTTCATCAATGTTAATATCAAAAACAATTATGCATTTAATTATTGAAAATGCATGCAAACTTAATCCTTTATTTAAATACGGAAAAAACTTATGAAACGATTTTCTAGTCTCGTGGCCATCATCACGACTTTATGCCTAATTATGCCATTAGCTGTTGCTGATGTTAAGAGAAATATTCAACCAACGGAAATACAATTTAGCAGTCAATTGCCCAGTGGTGGCAATTTAGTGTTGGGTGTATATGCAAACGGTAAGTTTGGAGACCTGGCCAACACAGTGGAAAAGAAAAGCAATGGAGGCTTAACATATGCGATTAAAGCCAGTGGTTTTGAGGCAAAAATCATGTCAACTCAAATTATTACTGCGCCTATGGGCAGTGGCTTTGAACAAATATTGTTAGTGGGTCTAGGAGAAATGGAAGGATCACAATCAAATATAGAGTGGCAAAACCTGGGAGGTTCTGCTATTCAAGAAGCGGTAAAATTATTTGACACTGTTCCTGCTGTGGTTCTTGACGTAGAGTCTGAAATTGCGGCTAACATTGCTTTTGGAGCTAAAATTGGAGGTTATTACTTTGATAAATATTATTCAGATTCAGAACGACAAAAGCACCAAGAATTAATAACAATTGTGACGACAGATTCAACCAAAGCAGACAAATTGTATTCATCAGAATTAAACCCCGTAGCTGATGGTATTTGGTTAACGCGTGATATGTCAAATGAACCAGCTAATGTTATCTATCCTGAAAGCTTTGTAAAACAATGGACGGGTCATTTAAAAGGTCTTAAAAATATCAAAATTCGTGTTTATGATGAAAAAGACATGATTGATAAAAATATGGGTGCAATCTACGGTGTAGGCAGAGGAAGCGAAAAACCACCACGAATGATGATTGTTGAATACATGGGAGGCAAGAAAAATGAAGCACCTATAGCTATTGTTGGTAAAGGCATCACCTTTGATACGGGTGGCATAAGTATTAAGGGTTCTAATAATATGTGGAACATGAAATTTGATATGTCTGGAGCAGCCAGCACAATGGGAACCATTTATGCCTTGGCAAAACGTGGAGCACAAGTCAATGTTGTTGGCGTTGCCGCTTTAGCTGAAAATATGCCAGGAGCCAATGCTCAACGTCCTGGAGATGTAGTTAAATCAATGTCTGGAAAATCCATTCAAATACGTTCTACAGATGCTGAGGGCCGATTGGTTCTTGCAGATGGATTGTATTATACAGATGTTACTTATAATCCAGCGATTATTATTGATTTGGCTACTTTAACTGGTTCAGCAAGTCGCGCCTTAGGTAAAGATTATGCTGCCATGTTTTCTAGACATGATGATTTGGCTCAGCAGTTTATCAATATAGGAAAACAAACAGGTGACGAAGTGTGGCATCTGCCACTCAATGACAATCATTTTAAAGCCATCGAAAATAATGTTGCAGATGTTATGAATTCAGGCCCAGATGCACCTGGTGCCAGTGCTGGAGCCGCTTTTTTGGGTACATTTGTTCGTGAAGACACTCCTTGGGTGCATTTTGATATTGCAGGTGTTGCGTGGAGTGATAAAGTCACGCCGTCTAAATCGTCTCCAGGTTCGACAAGTTTTGGTGTGCGTTTGCTTAATGGCTATATTAAAGCGCATTATGAAAAATAATTATTCATCCATTAACAACAGTTTAAAAAAAATATGAAAACAAAACAATATGAAATTGTGATTTTTGGAGCCAGCAGTTTTGTTGGAAAAATTATTTGTGAGTATATGCTGCAGCAATTTCCTGCAGAGGACCTTTCTTTTGCAATGGCAGGACGTTCGGAAGATAAATTGTTAGAACTCAAAAAAAATCTGGGGAAAAAAGCCAAAGATATACCCTTAATCATAGCTGATGCCAATAATTTAGAACAATTAAAGACCATGTGTGACCAAGCGAAAGTTATTATGTCAACAGTGGGTCCATATGATTTATACGGAGAAACTTTAATTCAGGCCTGTGTTGAAACAGGAACAGATTATTGTGATTTAACTGGTGAACCTCATTGGATTAAGAAAATGCTGATAGCTTATGAACAACAAGCCAAAAAATCTGGAGCTCGAATTGTACACTGCACCGGTTTTGATTCTATTCCTTCAGATCTGGGAGTTTATTACACTCAGCGCGAAGCTAAAAAAATATTTGGGACAAACTGTTCGAATATAAAAATGCGCATCAAAAATATGCGTGGTGCTGCTTCTGGCGGCACTATTGCCACGGCATTAAATATAGCTAAAGAACTCAAAAAAGATCCAGAAGTGCGTCGTGATATGATTAATCCTTATTCTCTATGTCCTAAAAATCATGGATTCAAAGTCAGACAAAAGCCCATTAAATTAGAATACGATGAAACGTTTAAAACATGGATTGGACCGTTCTTTATGTCTTCAATCAATACACGCATCGTTCACAGGTCTAATGCATTGAACGAAAAGTCTTATGGAGAAAATTTCCACTACAGTGAAGGCGTTATGACTGGAAAAGGCATTAAAGGAAAAACAAAAGCCAGAGGTATTTATTGGGGTTTAGCTGCTTTTTTTACAGGGGCTGGTATTGCACCAATAAGAGCATTTTTAGGGCGTTTTGTGTTAACAAAACCTGGTCAAGGACCAAGTAAAAAAGACCAAGAAAATGGATTTTACGATTTTCGATTTGTTGGAACGACAGAAGATGGCCAGCAAATTCAAACCAAAGTATATGGCGATATGGATCCTGGGTATGGTTCTACAGCAAAAATTATGAGCCAAGCAGCGGCATGTCTGGCACAAGATGTTTCAGCAGATGTTGCTGGTGGATTTTGGACTCCAGCCACTGTTCTTAGTGATAAACTAATTGACAGGCTAAACAATTATTCAGGTGTTACTTTTGAGGTTTTAGAAAGTTAAGCTCTACTTTTTAGGCCCAGGAAAAAACATATTGGTTGTTTGCTGATATGTTTTATATCCTGGCCTTTTTCGTAGCGAATAATATTCCGAAGGTTTAGCTCCAGTTAAATAAACCAAACTGAGATACATAATTCTTGAAACAAATAACAACCCAAAACCAATTAAAATCCAAAGAGATAAAGTGAAATTATTTTGTTGAATGGAATACAAGTAAAACCACGAAGGGATTGAAGCAATAATCAGACTATTCCATACCATCCATTCTGCAAAATAATTAGGGTGTCTGCTATAAGCCCACAATCCAATATTACAGACTTTATTCTTTTGACCTGATTTCTTCATGCGTTTTAAAAAAATCAATTTTTGCCCATCAGCAATGGACTCTAAAACATAAGCGGCAACCCAAGTAACAATGGCTATTATTTCAAACACTGAAATCTCTGCTTGTGGATTGGCTGCAATTATAAAAGCAGGAAAAGCTAAAAACGCAGCATTGGCTAATCCTTGTATCAGAATCTCTACTTGAATCGCCAATGCCACATTTGTTTTACCAGCTTTTTCCCAACGCCTGCGTTGGTATTGATAGCGTGGAAACTCAGTTTTTAACCAACCAGAATTCCATAATTTTAATGCACCAAAACCCATACGCAATCCAATAAGAACATAAGCAGTGCTAATAATTAAAACACGCAGCCAATGCCCATTGCTATAAACATAAGTTAAAATTCCAATAAGGACTAAACCCCACGGCCAAGCGATATCAACATAACTCATGCGTCCAGTTTTATATGCAGGAATACAAGCCACAAATATAAACAACAACAATTGTCCAAGTAAATTTATAACGGCTAATTTTGATAGCGAAGCTTCTAAAATTAATAGAATGTATCCCATAATAAAGGGGAATAATGGAGTGAAATATTTCATAAATTTAAGTTTAACTTTGAACTTAATGTTATGGAAGAATTAATTGTTTTAAGTTTTCTACTAAAAAGATATAATTTGCTTAATATCACACCAAAAGGAATTCAAATAGTGCGACAATGCTTTATTCAATCAATTTTATTACTCTTTACATTTCAAGTGCAATGTTTAGAATTTAATTCAAATCAAGTCATTAATTTAACCAAGACAGGTCTAGAATTATCTGAAGGAGAAGGTTATTTGCTTTTATCTTTAGAGAATAATAAAAAAATTGCTGACATTGTTATCAAGTCAGAAATGTTTACAAATAAAATCAAGTTTAATGATATCCCTAAAGGCCAAAATTTTGCTCTATTAAAAGTGAAAGCTGGAAATTATTCATGGAGTTCAGTTGTTTATCACTTGGGTCGTACTGTGACATTTAATTATAAAAAAGACGAAAAAGAATTTATTGTAGAGCCTGGAGTGATTAATTATCCTGGATCTTGGGAAGCTGAAATGGAAATAACTACTAGGCAAAGTGTTATTTTATATTTGAGTACAAAAAATAAATCTGCGTACGAATTAAAAAAATTAAGAAATAAACATTCAGAAATTTATAAAAACCATGAATTCAGGTTTCAAGGAGAAGTAAAAGATCACTATTCAAAACATTTTAAACAAGTTTCATTGCAAGCCCAAACATCAGTTGAGTTGCCTGGTATCAAACTAAATAAGTTAACTGATTTTGAAAGAAAGGATGGAGTTTACGATGAAACTCACGCATATAAATACTTACTTTACTACCTTCAAGAATACAATCAATCTATTGGTAATTTTAGTCCGGATGGTAAATTTTTGGTTTTTCAAGCTGAAGATAAAGGTGTTACAAGAATTATTGTATTAAATTTATCTAATTTTGAAATGACTCCAATACTTCAAAAACAACTACCAAAAAACTCAGGTATTGATGAAATTAAGTGGATTGATAATGATTCAATTTATTATAATGTCCTTTATGATGGCAGGTATAACCGAAGGGTGGCTCACTTAAAAATCAGTCCGAAAAATGGATTGGTGATTGGTGCAAAACATTTAAAAATCCCAACTCACGGAGCTTTAATTGGTGCGTTAAAAAATACCGAAAATACCATATACATGGCAAAAATAGTATCTAATTCCAAAAGAAAAAATGGCATATATAAGATAAACACCAGTTCAGATAAGACCATAAAAAAATCTCTAAAAAAACCCTTTAAAGTTATTAAGGAATTAGAAAATAGTATCTATGGTTTAACCGACTCAGCGGGTATTATTCGGTTTATTATTACCAGCGAATATAATAAAAAAGAGGATTTATCTACCTTTGATTATTGGTTTTTACCACTTGGTAATAAAAAGTTTGAAAAAATATATTCTCATCAATCAGATGCGGATTATCAATTTCCTTTATTGATTTCTAAAGATTTAAAAGAGTTATATGTTATCACCAATAAATATGGTGATAAAAAGTCTATTCATTCTTTTTCAACCATTGATTATTCACATCAGGGTGTTTTTTATGAAAATGATGAATTTGATATCAATGGTATTGAATTTGATTCTTTGCATAACATAATTGGCATAAGATATGTAGAAGGAGGATTTAATAAAATAGAATATTTTGAAGACGAAGATGATCTTTTAGCACCCATGAAAAATAAATTTCCAGATCATAAATTTTATGTCGCACAACACCACATTAAAACAAATAATGTATTGGTATACGGCACCAGTGAATTCACAAAAGGATCATGGTCAATTTTTAATACTAAAACTGAAGAAATTAATAAATTATTTGAATTAAATCCTAATTATAGCAGGCTTGAAAAAGGCACTTTTCAAACTGTGACAATCAAAACTGATGACAATATTGATGTAGAAGGTTATTTGGTTACACCAAATAACGAAGCGACAAAACACCCTTTAATTGTCATGCCGCATGGAGGACCTATTGGTGTTCGAGATTATGCATCTAATAGTGATATTCAACATTTTTTTGCTTCACAAGGGTATGCAACATTAAAAGTTAATTATCGTGGATCTATTGGATTTGGGAAAAAATTCCTAGAGTCTGGAAAAAAACAATGGGGCAATAAGATTGAATCCGACATTAATCAAATGGTGGATCATGTGATTGATAATTTTAATATATCTGAGAAAAATATTTGTGCAATGGGCGCAAGTTATGGAGGTTACTCAGCAGTTATGCTGTCAATTTTATATCCTGGAAGATATAAATGTGCAGTTTCTCATGCTGGTGTGATGGACTTACCTCTTATGTTTACTTCCAGTGATTTCAGGCACAATGATAAAACTGTTGAAGCATTCAAGAATATTGTTGGTGATCCAGCAAAGGAATATAAAACCCTTATTGAAAAGTCACCCGTATATATCGCAAATAAAATCACAAAACCCATTTTATTATTTCATGGTGCAAAAGATAAAAGAGTGACCTTTGAACATTCAAGAAGAATGAAAGAAATTTTGGACATGCTCAATAAACAATCTGATTTAATCGTTTTTACTACCGAAGGCCATTCATTTAATGACTTGGAATCTAAAATTGTTTATGTAGCTCGCTCACTTGATTTTATTAAAGAGTCATTAAAAAATACCAATGAATAAATTCATTTTCCCACATAAGTATTAACAAACATTTCATCTTCCTCCAAGACCGTGAATCAGCTTCACAAGCTTGGAGGAATTTTATTTACTTCTTAAATAATTTAGATAATTATTCTACCTTCTGTGCTTGATGATCACCATTTTGATGAAGGGTTAAACTGGTTGTTAGTCCTTTGTCGTCTAAATTAAAGGAAATTTTTATATCTGTATTTTTTAAGATAAACTTGTTTTTTGCAATCGCAATCATTTCCAGCTTGCTTTGACCCGTGGCTTGAGTAAATAAAATATTATCTTCCTGAAAAATACTAATATGGAAGTTAGGCGCTAGTTCATACTTGCCAAGGTATTTTTTTATTGTTTTTTCATCAACTTTTATACTTTTATTTGAAGGAATCTCTTTGTCAGTTTTCAACCACGTTTGTTCGATGCCAGTTGAGTGTAACGTAACAGATTCAATTTCATTGTTGGAGGCCCGATTAAACTCTAAGGTGACAATGCTGTCTTCAAAATAAAATTTGTCTTCAGCATATGGAAATATCTCGTACTTCGAACCGCCAGTTCTTAATGAATACAACTTGCCATCTTCATATGTTATTGTTCTTTGGTTGTCATCCGATTGTTCATAAACTGCTTGATAAGATTTTAATACTTCATCATCTAAGCTGATCGTTTTCCATTCACCAAAAGGTTTGTCAATAACAATGGCAGCTACTTTATTGGCGACTTCACCTGGATAGTTACAATTGCAGTTTGAAAATATAGCTACAAAAACATTTTTTTCTGGCAGGATCAACGAAGATGTAAGAAATCCATTTATTCCTCCACCGTGTTGAACCATTTTGCTGCCTTGGATATTACCAATTGACCAACCATAACCATAGCCTGTCTCTTCACCGTTATTTAAAGTGCTGCTTGAATGCGCTTTAGTTCGGCTTTCTTGACTAATCACCTTATCTGCCATAACGGCTTTGTACCAAGTGTAAACATCGTCTACTGTTGATAACAAAGAACCTGCAGCATAAGGTTGAGTCATTGATAAGAATGGCGCATTGATATAATTTTCTTCATTTTTATCGTACCCATACGCTCTATTTTTAATGATTCTTGAAGCAGAACCATAGCTTGAATTGTTCATTTTTAGTGGAGTGAAAAAATTGTCCTGAATGTATTCTTCATAACTCTTTCCACTGACCAATTCAATAATATGACCCAATAAAATATACCCTGAATTATTGTATCTAAACTGCTCACCTGGTGCAAAATCCATGGGTTCATTTTTAAAGTAATCTACTAATTCAACAGGTGTGTAACTTTTCTTTCTTTCCTCAGGCCCCCATTCTTTCATGCCAGTATAGCTCTTAATTCCTGATGTGTGATTGAGTAACTGTTCAATGGTGATTGTATATCCATGGGTTGGATAATCTACTATATACTCAGTAATATCTGCATCTAATTTTATTTTACCTTCTTCCACTAATTTCAATATAGCAGATGCTGTAAATTGTTTGGTAATTGAGCCTATACGGAAAATATGATCTGGTTTCATTTTGACACCTAATTCAAGGTTTGCCATTCCAAAGGCTTTTCTGTATACAGTTTTGCCATCCTTCACAACTAAGGCTACACCACCTGGCCCATCTTTTTCAAAAAGATCATTTAATAAAGCATCGATTTGTTTCGATTGAGATTTTGCATTCACTTGAACAGTCACAACAAGTAAAATTAATGTGATCAATGTTTTCTTCATAACTTTCCCTAAAAATTAAAAATATTATTTTATCAAATTAAATCGATAAGGCATTGTGGCAATAGTCATGAATTAAATGGCACTGGCATGCTGGCACGAAATTTTCGACTTTTAATGTCTCGTTTTGCTTGAAATTGAAATGATAAAATAATGCCAAGAATAATTGCGCAGTAGTTTTCATGTTAGTATACACTTTGAAGTTCACACCATTTTAGCTAAATTAATTGAGCAAATTGCCTCTTTAACTCAACTAAAATTTTATTTTACTTTTGTGAAGTTCTAAATTTAATCTCTTCTTCCATCCTTTTAACACAAGCATAGCCTTCTTCAATGGTTTCTTTGGCTTTGTATATTTGTAAAAGACCAATGTCTTTTAATCTGGGTTGTAACAGGACATCTGGCGGATCTCCAGCCAATTTCCCTGTGGTAATTTTTGAAGACATTATGTTGATTGCGTTTGATATAACATCAAAAGTTTGTGGTTCTTTAACTTTGCTGCCATCAGAACTAATGATATTTAAAGTTTTCTTTATACCTTCTTTTGCGCGATGCCATATATTTTCATCTGCAATATTATCCTCTTCTTTGGCTAATATTTCATTATTTTCTTTTAAAGTATAACTGCTTATCACATCAGAATTTAAATTGACTGCGATTACAATATCAGCGCCCAAGGCCCTGCATAAGGAGACAGGTACAGGGTTGACTAGACCGCCATCAACCAACCATTGATCATCCATTAAGACACTCGGAAATAGACCTGGAAAGGCCATAGAAGACCATAATGCATCATGAACTGAGCCTTTTTTTAACCACACTTCTCTGCCTGAACTTAAGTTGGTGGCTACAGCACCAAATTTTTTATCCATGTCTTTGAATTTAATGGATTGAATGCCTATAGTTTCTTCAAATAGTTTCTGCAGTTTGACAGCGTTAACAAAGCCAGTAGAACTGATATTGATTTTTAAAAATTTTCTTATTTTTGACTCAGACATTGAAAGAGCCCAGTCTTCTAATTTTTTCAAATTTGAAGTGGCATAACTTGCACCAACTAAGCTACCTACTGAGCATCCTGCGATAATTTCAGGAAATACACCAATATCTTCTAACGCTTTAATCACTCCAATGTGTGACATGCCACGTGCTGATCCACTTCCTAATGCTAAACCTACTTTCATTTTTCTCTTATTTTAATTGATGATAAATAATGTATTTCTTATTATAGTTCTTTGAATATATATTTTCTATTTTTGTAACAGAGTATGTCAAATGTATTGTGGGGACTCGATATATAAATTTCGTCAATGCAGAATCTATAAATTTTGGATGAGCTAACAATTTGTGGGTCAGGTTAATTTGGAAGTATGGATTATAGAAATTGATCGAAGTTCATAGCGATCGAGGAGTGAGAGAGAAGAATGATAACCTCTATGAACTTCTTTCAATGTTTACATAACAAATATTTGAGGGAGTTATGAAATAACAAATACATTATGTCGTAATAGGTGTGAAAATTTAGTGAAAATCTAGTTAAGTATTTGGGTATAATTAAAGTTTGTTTATGTATTTAAATTGAACATAAAAAAGGCTTCTTAAAAAGAAGCCTTTTATTTAATAATTTAGGTATAAATTATTTTAGAGATTCACAAAATGGTACTGCAGTTGCAGAAATTCTGGTCAAATCAATGCTACTTACAATGCTGTCATCGTTGAGGCTGAATTCTACAGTTGCATTCTGACAACTTTCGAAATTCACTATCATTGTACCAACTTCAGTTGATTGTGTTGTATCAGTTTGATTAAATACACCACCTTGAGTTGAGAAAACAGACAGTACAGCTTCTGTGCCTGTGTAGCTACCCGAAGCAGTTAACCAACGTTGGTTAGAGTTACCGATAACTGCTGATGTGTCATCTGATGCAGTTGTGTCAAAAGTATACCAAGCAACAAAAGCAAAGTTGATTTCTGGCAATATGTCTACCAAGAAACCTTGGCCATCTTGTTCAGGATTATACCATGCTCCACTCAAACCTTGATTAAGAGTGAGTAGTTCTTTATCGTTTTCTAACAAAGCGCCAGTTCCATCACCGAATAAGGCATAAAATCCTAAATCTTGGTTTACACCATCACCGATTGCAAATATAGTCACTATGTCACCATCTTTCAAAAGTACTGGAGCTAGGTCGATTAAAACAGTGCTTCCATCAGGAGTTGCAACATTTAAATCATACAAAGTAGCTGGTAATTCTAAGTAACCAGATGCTTGACCATATTCTACTCCTGTCAGGCCGCCAACTAAATCACCGTTATCCGTTCTAATTGAAACAGCGGTGTCTGATAAATTAGCAGCAAAAGGTGCACTGTGTACAACTCTAACTTTTGCAAATCCTGGGGCAGGCATTGAGTTGTCATCAACCAAAGGTAACAGGTTAAGTGGTTGATTCACGCCATCGCCAATGGCTATAACAGTGTAATCTGTTTCTGCTGCTAAGTTAACATTTGTCATGATAGCTGGCGTATCTGCACCTGGAGGAGCAAATACTTCTAACATGGTATCACCTGGAGCTTGACCGTTATCAGCAAGAGTCAAATAACCAGACGATTGAGTATATTGAACACCGGTGAGTACTTCAGCCCCATTTACGTCTATTGAGACAGCAGTATCAGCAAGGTCTGCTGCAAATGGTGCAAGATGAGCGACATTGACTCGTGTAGGCGCTGTGGCTTCTAATGAAAGAGATGCAGATGTGCCATCACCAAATACAGCATAAGCTCCTACAGGCTGATTGACTCCATCTCCAACTGCAAATACATTGACTACTACACCAGCAGGTAAATCCAAGGGTGCTATATCAATAAGTCTTGTGCTTCCATCAGCAGTAGAGACATTTAAATCGTAGTTACCTGCAGGTAATTCAAAGAATCCAGAATCTTGTCCAAATAAAACGCTGCTTAATCCATTCACAACTGTGCCATCATCTAATCGTACTGAAGCGGCAGTGGCTGCTAAGTCAGCAGCAAATGGAGCTGCGTGAATAACTCTGATTAAAAAGTTACCATCACTTGGCGTTTCTTGTGTATCTACTAAAGGTAACAATTGTAATGGTTGATTGGTTCCATCACCTATGGCCGTTACTGAGTAAAAAGTATCTGCTGCTAAATCTACAGTGTCTGCAATAGCTGGAGTTTCTCCACCTGGAGGTGCAAATACTTCAAGTGTGGTTTCACCAGGAGCAACACCAGGTGCCGCTAATTCTAAATAACCAGAAGATTGAAGAAACTGAACTCCTGTGAGGGCTTCCGTTCCATTGACATTTACTGATACTGCGGTGTCAGCAACATCTGCAGCAAAAGGCGCCAAATGATTCACATTAACATTTGTCGCCAGAACTGATGAGGAGAGGCTTAGTGCGGTTAAAATCGAAAGTAATTTATTTGTTTTCATGACCTTGTAATAATTTTGAGTGAACGGTCATTCTATTTGTGTAATTGTGAATCGGCTGTGAAACAAGTAAAGTTTGTTGTTCACGAAATTTTCACAATCGTATTTCGGTTTCTATTATTGCCTTTGTTGTTGGATAAACTCCTGTAGTTTAGACTCTTTGTTTATTATGCTTAATTGTTTATTCAAAATATCAGGTTTTGCAGATCTGTGTTTACATTGTTTATCAGTAAGAGGGCATCTTTCACATGTCTCATGGACTTGAACTTCAGAGACTTTATGATCATTCCAAAAACGGGTCTTGTTTTTAAATCTTTTATTTATTTTGAATCCCAGGGTCATTCCTGAATTGTTTTTGTCATTGATACTCATTGGCCGGGCAATGGCAATATTAAAAAAAACACCCGAATTCTCATCAAATTTAGAACGTTGTGCTGAAATTAGCATTTTAGGGTTTTTTCCCTTTTTTTGTTTTTTAGCCAGTTTTTTTAATAGTTGAATAGAGGCCCATCTTCGACAATGGTGTTCATGTGGTCCAATTCCTCGGGGAACAAAAACATCAGTAGTATTTAATTCTTTTGTTAAATAAAACTTATCATGTCCAGGTGAGTTATGTAACCTCATATAATGCATTTCTGGTAATTGAAAATGATGGGGTATTAATTGACTCAATCTATAAAGAAACATTTCTGGCGTTGTAGGATAGCTGTCTATGATCTTAATAAGATATTCAGGTTGCCATTGCGTTGTTCTAAAAAATTCTGCTATATGTTTAACTAAGTTTTGTTCTGGAAGTATAAGTGCACCAGCAAAATATGAAGCTTCAAAGTTATTGTAAACCTGTTCAAATGATTCTATCTTCATCCATGTAGAGGATTCAGGTCTAACCTTAATATTTTTGATCCGATAAAAGACTTCCTTGGCCAGTTCAAAAATTCTTTGTGACGCATTTAATTTTTGATTAATGATAACTTTCTGATGTTTACCCTGGATCCAAATTGAGCGCAAAGATTGCAGTTCTTTGTCTTTGGATAAGTCTTGATAAGTGACAAGTACATCATAATCATTAAGAAGTAATTGCTCTAGAAAAGAGGCAGATAAGCTGCCTGTTTTGAGTGTTTTCTTCAAGAAATGAGCAGCCAGTTGTTCTAAATCAGGAAAATAGTTGAGGTGCATTTTTTGATATGATCTTAAAGAGGCCAGTAGAAAATGCTCAACTTGTAAATCATAGTTTCTGCCTATTTCTAATAAAGTTTGAATAAAAGCACTGGCTTTTGTTGGCGTATTATTTGCTAATTCAAAAATCTCTGTCATTGAAATACCAAATTCCTTTAACGGCAATTCATTTAAGAAAGGAGAATTTAATATGGCAGTAATTGGATTGCCATCATTTTCAAATTTAAGTGAAACCAATTCTTCATAACTACTGTTTAACCCTTTAGCAAGCTTAAACAACATTTCTGGTTTTGGATACTTTTTACCTTTTTCTATTTCGCTGATATAAGACAATGATAATCCAGAACTTTCAGATAACTGTTTTAATGATAAATTGTTTTGGTGTCTGGTCTGACGTATTTTCATGCCCAAAATAAATTTGAGCGCTTCAGTATTTAATTCCATAGATTTATTATCGCATAAATTACGCTAGAAGCGAAAATTGGCCTATTAAATTAAATAATATTGATGTTAATACACAAAAAAATCGCCTAAATTTGGGTAATAAGTTTGTTATTTTGAGAAAAATTACACATTTAGCGAAATTACGCTTGCAATTGCCAATTTCGCTTCTTAGTATCAATACATCAAACAAAATTCATAGGTGATATATGCAACAAGCACAAAGAACAACAAACGAATTCTATTCTGTTCATCTAGGAAATGGCTTAGAAAGTCATCCAGGTGCATGGACTCAACAAGCACAAAGACTGCTTTCTCCTGAATTATTAAAGGTTGTGAGCCAGTTGCACAAAAAGTTTAACCACCAACGCATTAACTTATTAGCCGCTAGAGAAGAAAGACAGATTGCCTATAATAATGGAGCGATTCCAAAATATATTGCTGATGGTACCCTGCCTCATCATGGCGATTGGAAAGTTGCGCCAATCCCAAATGATTTATTGAAAAGAAGAGTAGAAATAACAGGACCAATTAACTCAAGAAAAATGGTCATTAACATGCTAAACCCTAATTCAGAGGGCGAAAGAGCTGATATGGCCATGTTAGATTTTGAGGATTCAATGAAACCATCTTGGCAAAATATTATGGATGGAATTGAAAATGTAAAAATGGCCATTGAAGGTGATTTGAAGTTTTTTGATTCACACAAAAATAAACATTATGAGCTTAACAAAGATGATCACGCAAAAGTTATGGTCAGAATCAGAGGCCTTCATTTGAGTGAATCAAACCTAAAGTGCGATGGCGAATCGATTTCAGCTGGGCTTTTAGATTTTGTTGCTACATTATTTCATACTGGAAAAATTCAACTAAAAAAAGGCCAAACACCTAAGTTTTATGTGCCTAAGATTGAGGACTACACAGAAGCAAAATATTGGAATGATGTTTTTGTTGAAACACAAAAACTACTCGGTATAGAGCCAGGATCTTTGAGAGCGACTTTTTTAATAGAAACTTTACCAGCAGCAATTCAGATGGAAGAAATTTTGTATGAATTAAGAGATCACATTGCAGGGTTGAATGTTGGACGTTGGGATAAGATTTTCAGCGACATTAAAGTATTGAGAAATCATAAAGATAAAATCATGGAAGACCGTTCTACTATAGATATGTCCAAACCATGGATGAAAAATTATGCCAAACGCTTAATCAAAATATGCCATTCACATGGAGCTATGGCTATTGGTGGTATGTCAGCTTATACTCCAGGTCACACTTTTGAGCAAAGGCTCATTCAAAGACAAAAAGTAGTACAAGATAAACATAACGAGGCTTTGCTTGGTCACGATGGATGCTGGGTTTCGCATCCTTATTTTATTAAGCCAGCATTGGAACAGTTTCATCAAGATAATCAATTAGATGTGTTGTTAGATGATTTTTCAAAATATCCCGATTTAATACCATCATCTGATGGAAAAATTACTATGCAGGGTTTGTGTAAAAATGTGAGAGTAGGGATTGCCTACCAGAAAGGCTGGAATGATGACATTGGATGTGTTTCGTGGGATGGTATGATGGAAGATTTAGCCACATTAGAAATATCAAGAGCGCAAACATGGCAATGGATGACACATAAAGTTGAACTTGAGTGTGGTTCAGTTGTGACTAAAGAATTGATAAAAAAAGTATTTACTCAAGAATTAGAGAAAATTAATAATGAACTCATTCAATTGTGTCACGGACCTAAACTACAACACCAATTGAATCTATTTAAGAAAGCAAAAATAGATGCTGAAGCATTATTTACTCGAACCAAATTTAGTGATTTTTTAAGTAATGAATCAGATCTAGCTTAATATAAATGAGAACACAATTATAGAGACCTTTGCTCGACTAGTGAAAGAAGATAAAAAGTTTAAAAAAACATCACTCTGCGTTTCAAAATTTGCTAGTAACTAGTTATTAGGCTGCATTTCGTGCCTTGATTGACACATTTTTAAATCTTTTTCTCAATCCTTCATAATCAAGCAAAGGTCTCTTATATTTAACTTTAATATAGCCGTGAAAACCAGACCTATAAAATAAATACTCTTTTATTTTATAGGTCGTAATTTTTATGAGCTCTCCATAATTTGGGGTTTAAATACTTAGCCACACCAATCATTAACACTATCAATATTAAAATGGCATAAAAGTTTAAAGTTGGAACTGTTTTAGGTTTAATTCTAAAAGTAAAGTTTGCCGTATTATTTGAGAGATTGGTTTCATTATCTGAAAAACTTCTGACAGTAAAAGTAAAATCTCGGCTGCCAGTCTCAAATCCAACTAAATATTTCCCATAGCAAGTTATTGATTCATTGGCTGGGATTTTAGGATATGCAAAATTATAAACAACTGAAGGCAATCCACCTGGTAATGGACTACCAAAAGCCAAAATAAAAAAACAAACTTGATCAAGATCAGTATTTTGCCCAATAAACAAATCCTGTTGACCATTTTTATTTTCAAATATTCCATTTGAAATTGCTGCAATTGGAAAGTTGCTTGTTGAATCGCCACCTGCAGTATCTGGCCCTAAATTACTTACTGTAATACTAAAAGTTCCGGTTTGTAAAAATTCTACTTCTGTTATTGGGTCAAGATTAATCTCTAATGATAAATCTACATTACCTGCATACCCATAAGTTAAGCAGCTAAGTGAAGATAGTACACTGAAGATTAATCTAATAATTCTTTTCATTTTATATATATACTATTCGAATCCATTAATAACTATCATGTCTGGTCTAGTTTTAAACAATGACATAGTATGAAAAATTTATAATATAATTAAGTTCAAATCAATCCTTCTTGTTTACAAAATTCTTTAAAGGATTCAGACAACTGAGAAACATCGACATCAGGTGAGAGTGCGACTCTTACAACATAATCTTTGTCTTCCTCTTTAGTCGTACCTTGAGTCGAGGTGGCTGGAATCGTCCAATAACTGCCTTTTAATTGGCCATAACTCACACAATT
>JBGCFT010000038.1:0-3556 GCA_045107085.1 Marinicellaceae bacterium
ATTTTAGATATTTTTAAAGAGCAATTAAAAGAAACGATTTCGCAAATGTATGATCCGGAATTTGAATATAAGCATAATTCAAAATCGGATTATTGTGAGTTTTGTGGGAGGTAGATTCCCATCTGTCCTTCGGACATCTTCTACTTCGACAAATGCTCAGCACAGCGCCCAAGGGAAGAATTGGATTGTGTGGAGTTGGTATTGAGTAGTTAGTATTGAGTATTTCAATCCGCTCTCTTCTCGATACATTTTAGAACAGCTACGCCAGTTCTAAAACACTCGAAGTGACGCTTGCATTTTCTCAAACAATCCAAAAACGTGTCAGTTCGAGTGATTTTGAAATGCGAAAGCATTCAAAAATGTATCGAGAACAATTTCGGAGGTATAAATTCATATTTTAGTTCAATATTAAAATATATTTGTTTTCGAAGAAAAAATAAATGAGATGATTCAACCTAAAATAAGTCCAACAAATATTAAATCTGTTTTTCGCTATGGAAGAAAGGAACATATTGATGATTTCTTCAAAACTGGCAAACTGAAACTAAGCACTTATTTTAGTAATAGAGAGGCTGAAAACAAGGCTAGAAAAGATGAGATGGAAGGTAAGCAATTCAATAGAATACATAATAAGTCTGGCGATTATTTTGTAGACCTCGTTAATGAGCCATATAAGGGGTGGTTTACATTCTGTACAAGTGCAGAGTATAACCCTGAAAAATTCTTCACCCTTTTTGATTCAAATAGCTGTTTTGAAATAACTGATTTAAAAGGCTTTGCTAATGAAGTCGCCAAAGTTCTTGAAAAATATTCAAATGGATTTATGGGACCAGTAATATACTCTGATGATAGATATTTTAATTATTATCTTCATGACTTTCCTCATGCTCCTGACATTTCAAAAGATACTCATATGCAAGATCTGGTAATACTATTATCTAACCTAACAATGGGAGACAAGAAAATCTTCTTTAGAAAGAGAAAATATTTTCTTCCTCAATTTGAATTTCGATTTGTCTGGAGAGTTATTAACTTTAATCATAGTGAATTCATAATCTGCCCAGAAGCCCGGAAATACTGTCGGGTTGTGAACTAATACAACTCCGCATACTTCGCTGGATCACTCTCCCTCATCAAAGCATACACTTTTTCAAAAATGTCTTCGATATTTGGCTTTGAGAAGTAATCGCCATCAGTTCCGTAGGCTGGGCGGTGATCGTGAGCAGAGATGGTTACTGGTTCAGAATCTAGGTGGTAATAGGCTTTTTGTTTCACCAAGATCTGATCTAACATAAAACCGGTTGCACCGCTGGCGCAATCTTCATCTACAATTACCAACTTATTGGTTTTTTCTAATGAATCTGCAATCATGTGGTTGACATCAAATGGTAGCAATGTTTGCGCATCAATTAATTCAACTGAAATATCAGCTTCAGCTAATTGCTTAGCAGCTTCTGTACATAAGTTAAAAGTAGAACCATAAGATACTAAAGTAACATCAGTTCCTTCTTGCGTAATTTCTGGAACCCCTAATGGTTCACAAAATTCACCGAAGTTGGATGGCTTACGTTCTTTATTTCTGTAGCCGTTTAATGGTTCTATTACCAATGCAGGATCGTCAGACTTGATTAAGGTATTATAAAAACCAGCTGCTTTGGTCATGTTACGTGGCACACAAACGTGAATTCCTCGAATGGCATTAATTATCATGCCCATTGGAGAACCTGAATGCCAGACACCTTCTAAACGGTGACCTCTTGTTCTGATAATCAATGGGGCTTTTTGACCACCTTTTGTTCTATACTGAACCGTTGCTAAATCGTCACTCATAATTTGAATGGCGTATAATAAATAATCTAAATATTGAATTTCCGCAATGGGTCTTAAACCACGCATAGCCATTCCAATCCCTTGTCCGATAATAGTTGCTTCACGGATGCCAGTATCGGTTACTCTTAGTTTACCGTACTTTTCTTGCATGCCTTCCATTGATTGGTTTACACCGCCAATTTTACCAGTATCCTCACCAAAAGTTAGTACCTCTGGGCGGTTGGTGAACATAGCATCAAAATTATCACGTAATACCAATCTTCCATCTACCAATTCATCATCTGCATAAGTTGGCGCAATTCTTTCTACCAGTAATGGCGATTCAGCTGATTGCGAATATAAATAAGATGAATAACGATCAGCAGCGACTACTTTTGCCGTTTCTAACCAGTTTATTAATTCAGTTCTTGCAGGCGATTGCTCACCTTTCGTTAATCTTAAAATCTTTTTTGCTGAAGAAATAATATCCTTTCTAATCGGATTCATTTCCGCTTTTAAAGTATCCAATACTTTTTGAGCGAATACGCCATTAGCACTCGACTGTACTACTGATTCCAATGAAGGCAATACAGCATGCATATCTTCGTTTAAGTCTGCTAAAAACTCATTCCAAGCTTCACGCTTTTCGCCTGCTACTTGCTTTTTAGCTGCTTTTTCAATTTCCTCTAATTCTTCAGAACTTGCAATTTCCGCCTCTAAAATAAATGCTTTAAATTTTTCGATACAGTCAAAATCTTTTTCCCACTGTAAACGCTCTTCCGACTTATATCTTTCATGAGAGCCAGACGTTGAATGCCCTTGTGGTTGATTCACTTCAGTAACGTGAACCATTACTGGCACATGTTCTTCACGACATAGTTTTATCGCTTTTTCGTAAGTTTCAACCAAAGAAGGGTAATCCCAACCTTTCACCTTGAAAATTTCATAGCCTGGAGAATCAGCTGACCTTTGCATTCCTGAAAGGGCGTCTGAAATATTTTCCTTTGTTGTTTGGTATTTTCTTGAAACTGAAATCCCATAACCATCATCCCAAATTGATATGGCAAATGGAATTTGTAGCACACCTGCTGCATTTACAGACTCCCAAAATGGTCCTTCAGAAGTACTGGCATCACCAATGGTTCCAAAAGCGACTTCATTTCCTTGATTCGTAAAAGAAGTCATGCCATGCAGAGCTTCGTTCTGACGATACATTTTTGATGCTAAAGCCAAACCAACTAAACGCGGCATTTGACCAGCAGTGGGAGAAATATCTGCAGAACTGTTTTTTTGTTCCATCAAATTTTTCCAAGTACCATCTGCATTTAACGAACGTGTAGCAAAATGGCCTCCCATTTGTCTTCCGCCAGAAGCAGGTTCCTTTTCAATATCAGTATGCGCATAAAGCGCCGCAAAGTATTCCTTTACGGTTAGTGCTCCAATCGCCATCATAAAAGTCTGGTCGCGGTAGTAACCCGATCTAAAATCACCATTCTTAAATTGCTTAGCCATGGCTAACTGCGCCACCTCTTTACCGTCACCAAAAATTCCGAATTTAGCTTTCCCCGATAGTACCTCTCTACGTCCTAGTAAAGATACTTCTCTGGAAATACGTGCAATTTTAAAATCTTCTAAAACTTCAGATTTAAACTTTGCATCCACACCGGCTAAAACAGACTCATTTTTGGTTCCCATAAATACTGAATTGATTGAATTGCAAAAGTACGCAATTTCGATTATTTTTCAA
>JBGCFT010000039.1:0-32621 GCA_045107085.1 Marinicellaceae bacterium
ACGGTGTGAACTGCGCCATCAAATTTATCGGCATAGGCTGCGTAATAGAATAATCGTTCTATACTTGTATAGACTTCATTTTCAGCAGATTTTTTATTGGCACCTGTTAGTGACTGGATGTGTGTTATAAATTCATCAGCTCGAAGTGCCAAATTTTCTGCGATAAAATACAGGACCTGAGCGCGATTATGAGCTGTTGTATTGGTCCACCCTACTGCTTTTCTGGCTGCTTCTACGGCATTTCTAATGTCTTTGCGGTTACCTTGACCAATGTGTGCCAATAACTCACCTTTTGATGATACGACTGCTTGTGAATAACCTCCATCAGGTCTGGCTTGTTTTCCACCTATATAAAACTTTGGTGTTCTATCCACTGTTGCCATGCTATTTTTTTGTTTTAATTCGAAAGGTTTAATGGCTTTATTATTTTTCAGTTTTTTCTCATATTTAGGCTTTAGGTATGCATACATGCCTTCGATACCACCTTCTCGACCAAAGCCTGATTCCTTTTTACCACCAAAACCTGCTGCCGCATCAAATTGATTGGTGCAATTAATCCATACCACTCCGGCAATGACTTTTGGCGCCATGTCCATCGCTAAATTAATATTTTCACTCCATATTGAACAAGCCAAACCATAACGGGTATTGTTGGCCAATGCCACGGCTTCAGATGGCGTTCTAAATGTCATTGATACCAAAACGGGTCCGAATATTTCCTCATTGGCAACATAATGTGCTGTGTCTACTTCCGTTAATAATGTTGGCGGATAAAAACAACCATTCTTAGGTAAAGCAATGTCTGGTTGAAAGAGTTCAGCGCCTTCTTCCACTCCTAATTTAACCAGTTCTGCTATTCGTTCTTGTTGTGACTTGTCTACAATCGCACCAATGTCTATAGATTTATCTAAAGGATCGCCCACCCGTAATTTTTTCATGCGAGATTTAAGCTTTTGATGAAATCTATCAGCAATGCTTTCTTGTACTAACAATCGTGATCCTGCACAACACACTTGTCCTTGATTGAACCAAATGGCATCTACCAATCCTTCAATGGCTGAATCAATATCGGCGTCATCAAACACGATAAAGGCTGATTTTCCACCTAATTCCAAAGTGAGTTTTTTACCGGTTCCAGCGGTTTGCTCACGAATCAATCTTCCCACTGCAGTTGATCCTGTAAAGGCCACTTTGTTAATGTCTTTGTGATTCACAATCATAGAACCGGTTTTTCCATCACCTGTGACAATATTAACTACGCCCATTGGTAAACCAGCTTGCTGACAGATTTCAGCAAATAACAACGCCGTTAAACTGGTGTATTCTGCCGGTTTCAATACCACTGTATTGCCTGCAGCTAAAGCCGGTGCGATTTTCCATGCCATCATTAATAGCGGAAAATTCCATGGAATAATTTGTCCAGCAACACCAATGGCTTCGTAATCATCCAGTTTGTCTTGCAATAATTGCGCCCAACCAGCATGGTGGTAAAAATGTCGAATCACTAATGGCACATCTACATCACGGCTTTCTCTGATGGGTTTTCCGTTGTCTAAACTTTCTAAAACAGCAAACAATCGTGCATGTTTTTGAATCAAGCGCGCAATCGCATACAAATATTTTGCTCTTTGAAATCCTGTCAATTTCCCCCATGAATCTTGTGCTAAATTTGCTGCGGTCACGGCCATGTCTACATCTTTTTCAGATGCTTGGGTAATTTCTGCTAGTTTTTCACCCGTTGCTGGATTATAGGTGTTGAAGTATTTATCCTTTTTACCTGTTCTGAATTCTCCATCAATAAATAGACCAAATTTATGTTTATGGTCTGCTAACCATTGATTGGCATTTTCTAAACTTTCAGGAGCCACTCCATAATCCATCGTTTCTAATATTTTCATAATACTCATTGTGCTTCTCTTTTGTTCTTTATTTGTAGGGTGGGTTCTACCCACCATTTCAGGTATTTGGTGGGTGAAACCCACCCTACGTCAATTCCTTAACCCATTGCGTGTCTAAATGATGCCGAATATCTGCCTGTAATATGGTGCTCTAGTTGTCTTTCAATATCGCCTAATAAACTAGAAGCGCCAAATCTAAATAATTCAGGCTCTAACCAATCACGCCCAAGTTCTTCTTTCATTAAAACCAAGTACAATAAACTTTCTTTAGCTGTGCTAATTCCTCCAGCAGGTTTATAACCAATTTTATATCCAGTTTTTTCATAGTATTCTCTAATTTGCCTAACCATTACCAAGCTCACCGGCAGAGTCGCATTAACAGACTCTTTCCCTGTTGACGTTTTTATAAAATCCGCACCTGCCATCATACAAACCATAGAAGCTTTTGCCACATTTCTAAATGTAGCCAGTTCACCTGTAGCCAATATTGTTTTTAGATGGGCATCCCCACACGCTTCTCTGTAAGCAACAGTTTCATCGTAAAGGGCTTGCCAATCATGTGCAAAAACATGTCTGCGTGAAATCACTATGTCAATTTCTGTCGCACCTGCTGCCACTGATCGTTTAATTTCTTCTACCCGCATATCAAAAGGAGTTAATCCAGCTGGAAAACCGGTTGATACTGCAGCTAATTCAACACCAGAGTCTTTTAAAAAACCTGAAGCCGCTTCTAACATTTCATGATAAACACACACAGCGCCTGTAGTTATATTTAACTGATCAACACCTAAAGCTGTAAGAATATCTTTACGCACAGGATTTTTAGCTTTGTTACATAAGCGCTTAACCCGACGTGTGGTATCATCTCCAGCGAGTGTTGTTAAATCTATACAGCTGAGTGCTTTCAATAACCAAGCGGCTTGGTGTTGCTTTTTGACTGACCGCCTTCCTGAATAAGAGGCTGCTCGTCTTTCCACTGCACTGGTGTTAACTTGAATACCTTCTACCCAATCAAGATTGAGTGGCATGCCAGGATTTCTTACTATTTTATTTTCTTTATTCATTAGCTTTTCTCAATTGATGGGATTGGCCCATCTTACATATTTTCTACTAGTTGTTTCGCTGATTGTTCGTTTATTATTAAATCTGTTATGGTATTGGTTCTTAAAGCAGCTAGTGTTGCCAATCCTTTATTGGCGCCACCTACAATGGCAATCACTTTCTTTCCTTTAATATCCATATCAGATAAACCTAACGATAATTCATTGGCTTGATCCTTTATTTTATTGCCTGCTTTATCCATAAAACAGCCCATAAAATCTCCAACGGCTTTATTTTTTACCATAATATTCCAAATATCTTCTTCAATCAATCCAGTTTCATGGACATGTGAATTGCTCTCTATTGATCCGATTCCAACTATATAAATGCTGGCTGCTTTTGCATTGTCTAGCATTTGAATCACACTTTGTTGAGACAACAACATTTGTTTTTCTTGTTGGTCTTTCGCCATATAAGGCACTGGCAAAAAGTAGGCCTCAGCATTAGTTCGTTCTGCAATGCGGTGTATGACATCAAATGGATTGGTTGAAAATTTACGCGTTAAACCTCCCGAAACAGATACAAACTTTAAGTTTTCAGTTTTACTATTGGGCAAGTGTTCAACTACTGATGATAAGGTTCTGCCTTTTCCAATACCAATCACAGTATTTTTTGTTTTTTTAAATAGTTGATGCAGAAAAGCAGCACCCGCTGTTCCAATGGCATTGAAATCATCTAGCTTTGAATCTATTGTAGGAACAACAGTACAAGAATTTAAACCATAACATTGAATGATTTTTTCTTCTAATTCAACACATTCAACTATTTCACCTTCGATAAATATCTTAACCACATTATTCGCGTGAGCATAAGCAATGAGTCGATGCGCTTTGGCTGATGACACGTTTAAGCGCTGAGCCACTTGGCCTTGGGTATAGCCACCGACATAAGAGAGCCACGCTGCTTTAGTTGCTAAATTTAATTGGAGATCAGGCATTTATCTAAAAACGAAATTTTTTTCAGTTGGTGAAATATATTTCATTTTTGAATAAAAATCAAATATAAATCTGATTTATATCCTATATTTTTGAATTATTTAAGTGGTAGTAGTAACCGTGGCTGCTTGTGCATCAGTCGCTACTTGTTGCTCTGATAAGGCGGCAGTCTGTTGTTGATTGTTATTTTCAGTGGCAAATATACATGGACCATAACCATAACCTGGTAAAGAATTTTCCCAGATAATCTTGCCAAAATCTTTATCAATACAGAATAGATGACCTTTAGTATAAGCAAATATCTGTCCAGATAGACAAATAATATTGGTAATATGCATGCTTTTTAGTTTTGTAGACCACAGCTCTTTTCCTGAACTTTTTTCAATGCAAACGACACTGCCTTTTATGCCTAAATACAAATGACTCATAATTCACCTAATTGTTATTGTTTAAAAATATTTTAGAACATATTATCTTTAATATTAAGTGGAAGAAGTCATAATTTTAAAGCACTATGTTTTAAAATCGAATATCTTAGACTTTGAGTCTTTATCTTTAATGTTCAGAAATTTCTTTACTTGTTTTAAAATGCCAGCACTGTCTATGCCTGCTTCTTCAAGTAAATCCTCACGACTACCGTGATCTTGGTATATGTCTGGCAAACCCAAATTAAGAACTTTGACTGAGGATTGAATCTGATTGAGGAATTCATTGACACCACTGCCTGCGCCGCCTTTTATGACATTGTCTTCAACCGTCACTAGCACATCATGTTTACTTTGCATTTTTGTGATAAGCTCTTCATCTAAAGGTTTTACAAAGCGCATATTAATGACTGTGGCATCTAACTTTTCAGCTGCGGTTTTTGCATCTTCTACCGTTGAACCAAATGCCAGAAATGCTATTATTGTGCCTTTTCTTACTTCAATTCCTTTTCCAATCGGCAATTCTTCCATATAAGTTTGTATGGGCACTCCTGGACCCGTACCACGAGGATATCTTACTGCAGCAGGTGAATCTAATTTATAACCAGTATATAACATTTGTCGGCATTCATTTTCATTAGCTGGAGCCATAATTGTCATGTTTGGTACACAACGTAAATAACTTAAATCCATGCTTCCTGCATGTGTTGAGCCATCAGGTCCAACGACTCCTCCGCGATCAATGGCAAATAAGACGCCTAATTTTTGAATCGCAACATCGTGAATCAATTGGTCATAAGCCCTTTGTAGGAAGCTTGAATAAATGGCAACAACTGGTCGTACGCCTTCACAAGCCATGCCAGCAGCTAAAGTAACAGCATGTTGTTCAGCAATACCTACGTCATAGTAACGTTTGGGAAATAATTTTGAAAACTCTACCAAACCTGAACCTTCTCGCATAGCCGGTGTAATAGCGACTAATTTATTATCAACTCTGGCTAAATCACACAACCATTGACCAAATATTTGCGTATAACTGGGTTGAGAGGGTTTTTTATTGGCAACTACGCCAACTTTTGGATCAAATGGGGACACAGCATGGTATTTGATTGGGTCTTGCTCTGCTGGTTTATAGCCTTTGCCTTTTTTAGTAATGATATGCAGAAACTTAGGGCCCTTGGTTTCTTTGATTGTCTTTAATGTTTTGACGAGCTGGTTGACATCATGCCCATCAATTGGACCAAAATAGAGAAAACCCAATTCTTCAAATAATGTCGAGGGTATCAACATGCCTTTGGCGTGTTCCTCCCAACGGGACATGAATTTCCACATCCAAGAATCACGTTTCATGATGCGTTTAGATTTTTCTCGCATTCTGTTATAAAAACGGCCACTGACAATTTTTATGAGCATTCTGGCAAATGCACCGACATTTGGAGATATTGACATTTCATTTTCATTTAAAACAACCAACATATCTGGATCGATTTCACCACCGTGGTTTAAGGCTTCAAATGCCATACCAGCTGTCATCGCTCCATCACCAATAACGGCTATTGACTTTCTATCTATTCCCAATTGACTGGATGCCAATGCCATGCCCAAAGCGGCACCAATAGAAGTCGAAGAATGGCCGACGCCAAATGTATCATATTGACTTTCACTGCGCTTTGGAAAAGGTGTTAATCCATCTTTCTTTTTAATCGTCTCAATTTCATTTTTACGCCCTGTAATAATTTTATGAGGATACGCTTGATGGCCAACATCCCAAACTATTCTGTCGTGTGGTGTATTGAAAACATAATGTAATGCCACTGTCAATTCGACTGTTCCCAAGCCTGAACCAAAATGGCCTCCTGAATTTGATACAGACTTAATTAAAAAATCACGCAGTTCATCAGAAACTTGTTTCAATTGCGTTTCTTGTAATTGTCTCAAGTCTTCAGGATAGTTGATGGCATCTAATAAAGTATTCATTTTTTCAGTCATGGCAGTAAAGATATATCTAATACCACTATTATACTCTTTTCAATGGCCAAATAAAGCTAGCTTTGTCTTGAGACCAGATATTCTGCTAAATATTTTAAATAGCTGCTATCACCCTCAGGTAAATCATTGAGTTTTTCAATGGCATAGTGAGAGTGCTTTAATGCGGCTTTTTTTGAGGCATCCAAGCCAATAATGGCTGGATATGTGGATTTATTGTTAGATTCATCAGATCCGACAGGCTTTCCTATTTCAGATTCAGTGCCAATCACATCTAAAACATCATCAATTATTTGAAAAGCCATACCAAATCCGTAGGCATACTGTTTCAATGCCAATTGTAAAAATGCCAATTTTTGTCCATCTCTAAATCCAGTAAAAAGTAACCCTGTCATTTCAACAGATGCTGAAATAAGTGCCCCCGTTTTAAGCTGATGAATATTATCCATTTCTTCTTGTTGTAACTGCATGTTTTCTGACTCTAAATCTAAAGCTTGGCCACCAGCCATCCCCACAGCTCCACAAGAATAACTCAACTTTTGAATAAGTTTTACAATTATTTTTGGATCGCTGTCAACTTGAGTCAAGACCTCAAAAGCCATGGCTTGTAAAGCATCACCAGCCAATATAGCCATCGCATCACCAAATTTTACATGGCATGTTGGCATGCCACGACGCAAATCGTCATCGTCCATAGCAGGTAAATCATCGTGTATTAATGAATAAGCATGAATCATTTCAACACTTGCCGCTACATAATCTGCTTGTTTTGCATCTATACCAAGCGCCTCAGCTGTGGCATAGCTCAACAAAGGTCTGATGCGTTTTCCCCCAGAAAGTAAGGAATAAGACAGTGCTTCAAGTAACAGAGTGGATTGTTTGTAGTTTTTTTTAAGAAATGCAGACAAAAAGTCATTAATTCTATTCTGATAATAGGTATTCTTTTTCTCAAATTCTGGAAGTAGACTGGTCATCATAGTTTCGTCATCAGTTATATGAAATAATATTACTAATCATTGACTGATTTCATTAATTTTTCGATTTTCGCTTCAGCATCGGCCAAAGTTTTTTGACATTCTCGGGTTAATTTAACTCCTTTTTCAAACAACTTTAACGATTCATCTAAGCTTAATTCACCAGATTCCATTTGTTCAACAATGGCATCAAGCTGTTCAACAGACTTTTCGAATGATGTTGGATTTCCCATAAGTTTACCCTTGGCATTATTATCAATTTTTGTATTCTATCAGAGTATATTAGCAAGTGTGAGTCTAGTCAGAATATTTCAGAATTTATTCAAACACATTTTAAAATATTAGGATTTTTAAACTTTTATGAATTAATGATATTTAAAAATTTTGACCGAACATATTGATATAACTGAATATCAATCTTATTCTTTTTTTTGATTATTTTCATTTGATCAGGGGATAAGTTTGCCATTTGAACTTTTGTTTCCAACCTGGTTATAGGAGGCAAATCATGAAATGTCACAGCACATCTCTTGGCAATAAGTTTATGAAACTGAGAAAAAAACTCAGTCACTCCCACCAATGTAAAACAATGATCAATGTTATATTTTGCTTTAAAATAAACTTCTTTATCACTAAACGCATTTTCTGTAAGTGAAACCCCTGCAAATCTTTTGGCTTGTCCATTGGCTACATTCTGCATAGAGTCATTAATAAAGTCATCAAAATTGGTAACTTTGGAAGTAACATTTTGCAGGTTGTAATCTTGAGTGATAACTTGATTGTAACAAGAAACAACTCTTTCAATTGGATTTCGCATCATGCTTAAGTGCACAATTTTTCTATCACCTAAAAGCTGAAACAACATGTCATGCATACAATGATATCCAGAAATAAATTGAGGGTAACGACTCTTCAAATAAATACTTTCTGGTAAATTTATCAACTCATCTGCATTAATACTGAAAATATCTTTCATTTCAAAAGCTTGAATTAAATATTTCTCAAGGGCTGTACCCGCTGTTTTTGGAATATTAGAAAAAATCCACAAACAGTCTATTAATGTCATTTCACTTAATTGCAATACATGGTCTTCTAACCACGAAACATTGAGTTGTGTGTTTTTATCACAATTATTTTTATGCCATTGCTTAGCTTTGTTCGATATGTCTTTTCGAATAGGTGACAGATTCATTTATTGATACCAAATCTTAGTATGTATTGAGATTATTTAATTTAAGCTTAATCTAACAACTTATACAGCGAATTTTTAAATATTGTTGAATTTTGATAGGTAGTTCTCATAAATATCATGAGCGCAAATGTTAATCATATTATTATATCTGAGCTTTTATAACAGAAATAAAAAAGCCAGTTGCACCGGGAGGTGTAACTGGCTTAACGCACAACCGTGGAGTTGTGCAATCCCACTAAAATAGCTACAGTCGAGGCTTTGACCAGACCTGCGTCGTAGCTTTTACCCACGAGTATTAATTATAGGCGATATTTTTAGAAATTTGTGTGCAAATTTGCACAAGTAGGGTTTGAATTGTTAACAAATGTTACAAGCTGATTTATCACTCCCAAAACCATTGAAAAACCCTAGCTGAATACAGTAGGTGGTTAGGAACTATATGATAAAACATCAAAGCTAAAATTGTATGAGACAATGCAAGTGGCATAATACGCCTGTATTTTAAATAACCATAAGACCACAATAATCCAGCAAAAAATGTGGCTAAAAATAATACCATTGAAGGCAAATGAAAAACAGCAAAAACCGCAGCCGCAAGCAAAGCAGAAAGCCATTGGTTATTTGTTCGTTTAAAAAAAACTTTGTCTGCTAAAACATAACCCAATATTATTTGCTGAAGAATTGCCCATAAAAAATAAAAAGGGAACATTTTAAATGTAGAATAATTAGGCAATTGAAACAAAGACATAAATCCTAAAGCAGTCAAACTAAGACCTAATATTACAGCATAAGAATTTTTAAAATCAGCAATCTTATTTTGATAAAATATTTGTTTTTCTCTTGAATTTTTCTTACAGATAAAAAACACAATTAAAATAAATATAACAATTAACAAATAAAAAATAATATTGATAGGAATGATATTGGCATAATTTTCATTAACTTTATGTGGCTTTGACTCGATTAATAGCTGAGTATTTTCAACCCGTAATACAGAGCCTGGGAAATTATCATTAATAACTTTTTTAACCCACATATAATTCGAAGGAAGCCAGCATGATTCTGATAATTGAAAAACATATAAAGCTGCAGCACTGACCTCTAAATCAGGTTTATAGATTCCATGACAATCAATCTTTTGGTCTACTGGAATTAATCCTCTTTCATTCATCAATAAAACAACAGAATCTAATTGAACAGCAGATTTAAGATCATCAAACTGTAATATTAAACTACTGATTTGATTCTGACTACCAGGCCAGCGAAAGTCATGAGACTGATTGCTTTGAGAGTCGATAGCTAACCAATCAGTATCTAAATCAATGATTTGTTGCTTACCTTTTAATCCAATATTTTTTGAATAATAAAAAACACTGTCATCGTGTGACACTTTAATTTGTAACTTTAACTGACCACTTAATAGCTGTGATGACTTTAATTTTAATCGGTTAAAGTGAAGTGCGTTAACTTTTTCACCTGAGAAATTCAGAGACAATTCAGGGCTTTCACCTGTTTTTGATTGTATACCGTTGATGCTTTCTTGGACTGTCCAATATTTTTGATAGGGTGTCACAATATCAGTCATATCAGCCTCAAAATTCCAGACATAAGGTGATTCTATTGAGAGATATGTGTTCAACTTACTAACACCTTCTAATTCAACTCTTTGTTTTGTTAATTCCAATACCAATACCCAACTCACAATTATCATGCAAATAATAAGAAAAATTGGTTGATATTTAATTTTAAAATTCATTAACTTTTTGGTTTATATTGAGGTGATTTACTTGTGAAATTCGATACAGCGCCTATTATGCCATTATTAAATAAATTGTGGAGAATAAAATGAGCCAAGAAGTCACTGCTCACTGGGTTGAAAATTATACCTTTGTAGGAAAAACAGAACAACACAAGTCTGTTATTATTGATGCCGCCACCACTGCCGATAGCGAGACAATCGCTCCATCACCAATGGACTTAGTCTTACTCGGCTTAACGGGATGCGCAGGCATAGATGTCAAACTCATTTTGGGAAAATCTAAGAAATCAATCGACCATCTAGAAGTCAAAGCTATTGCAAAAAGAAGGGATGAATTTCCACGTATATTCACAGATATTCATTTACATTTTACAGTTTCGGGAAAAGACATTGATGATAAATCTGTTGCCAGAGCCGTCAAACTTTCAGCTGAAAAATATTGTTCGGTTTCTGCTATGTTAGAAAAAACAGTCAACATTACCCATGATTACTCTATTAGAGACATTTAACTAAGCATAATCATAAGGTCCACCTACTTCCAAGGCTTTTTTATAGGTGTCCAATGCGTGTATTTTTTTTACATAAGATTTAATCTTTGGATAGTCATCCATATTAGTGTTTGCCACTGTTGCCTCTAACGGAAAGCTCATTTGAATATCTGCTCCAGTCATGTTTTTGCCTGCAAACCAAGCATTCTCAGACAAATGATTTTCTATAAACTCTAAATTATGTTTAACATTTGGCAAGACATATCCGCCCAATACTTTATTGGCAATGCCTTTAGCTATGGGCTTTATAAAGAAGGGCATAGGTGCGGTCTTAATTTTATCAAATATCAATTTAAGTAACATTTGTGGCATCAAAGATCCTTCAGAAAAATGCAACCAATAAATATATTGTCGGTATGACTCGGTATTTCGCCTTGGAACCATATCTTTTCCATACGCATAAGCCAAATACTCAATAATGGCACCTGATTCTGCTACTGTGATGTGATTTTTTGGCGCATCGTCAGTAATAACAGGAGACTTACCCAATGGGTGGACTTCGAATAATTCTTGAGGTGCCAATTGCGTTTCTTCGTTACGTTGATAATGTTTGACTTCATATTCAACTCCAATTTCTTCTAACATCCATATTATTCTTTGAGAACGAGAGTTATTTAAGTGATGAACCGTTATCATAATTTGATATCTATATAAATTATGTGTTATCTTATATGAGCTATAGCTAAGTGTGAATGAGAATGTCAAAAATATACAAAGATAAAAAGAAATATTTGTGGTTACTATCAAGCCTGATGCCTTTGGTTGCATCGCTTGGCCCTTATTTATACATACAGACAGGTTTATCATATTTGATATTTGTGCCATTAATAATTATTTATGCTGTTATTCCACTTCTAGATTTAATATTTTCAGAAGACTTATCAAATCCACCTGAGGAAGTTGTTCCCTCGCTTGAAAAAAATAATTATTACCGAATCGTTACTTATCTGATGTTGCCGGTACACTTTTTTAGTTTGTACTACATTGTGAATTTTATTGTCACTACACCCCTGCCTATCTGGATGGTTGCCACACAAATTATTACCCTGGGCGTTTTTGGTGGTTTAGCGGTAAATTTGGGCCATGAAATGGGACATAAAAAAAGCAAATTAGACAGAAATTTAGCAAAATTCGCTTTGGCTAGTTCTGGTTATGGTCATTTCAATATAGAACACAATGCGGGGCACCATAGGGATGTAGCAACACCTAAGGACACAGCCAGTTCTAAATTTGGTGAAAACATATACCGCTTTACTTTAAGAGAGATTCCTGGTGGTTTTAAAAGAGCATGGAAAATAGAAAATAACAGATTAAATAAGCAAGGAAAAAGTTTCTGGTCAATTGATAATCAAATCCTGCATTCTTATCTGATGACTGCTTGTATCTTCTTATTTTTCACTTACACAATGGGATATTATGCCTTAATAATTTTACTGCTTCACTCCCCTATTACTTGGTGGCAACTAACAACAGCCAACTATATAGAGCATTATGGATTGTTGAGACAAAAAAATGCTCAAGGAAAATATGAAAGGTGCCAACCTAAACACTCGTGGAATTCAAATCATTTGATGTCCAATTTGGTTTTGTTCCACCTCCAACGCCATGCTGACCACCATGCCAACCCAAGTAGACACTATCAAAGTTTAAGAGATTTTCCTGAAGCACCACAATTGCCCATGGGTTACATGGGCATGTTCGTATTGGCCTACATACCACCATTGTGGCGGAAATTTATGGACCCTAAAGTTTTAAAGCTTGCAAATAACAACTTTGACCACATAAATAGCCTTTAACAATAGAGCGATTTAGGAATTTACTATGAGCAATTTTCACGATTTTAAAGCCAAAACAATCACTGGCGAAGAAGTTTCGATGCAGGACTATAAAGATGATGTTGTATTAGTAGTTAATACAGCAAGCAAATGTGGCCTGACTCCTCAGTTCGAGGGTTTACAAAAACTTCATGAAGAATACAAAGAAGAGGGATTAAAAATTTTAGGATTCCCTTGTAACCAGTTTGCAGGACAAGATCCTGGTAGTAATGATGAGATTGCTGATTTTTGTCTCAAAAATTATGGTGTAGATTTTACCATGTTTGATAAAGTAGATGTCAATGGTAAAGAAGCCCATCCAATCTTTAATTATTTGAAAGATGAATTAGGTGGCACTTTAGGAAAAAAAATCAAATGGAATTTCACCAAATTTTTAATTGGCAAAGATGGTCAACCCATCAAACGATTTGCCCCCACAAAAAAACCCAAAGACATTGAAAAACACATTCAAAATGCCCTAAAAAGTTAATTCGTTTACGGTTGGCTAAAGGCAGATTCTATATCTGCCTTTGAATCACTGAAATTCAACACAACATTAACGGTTTTTAAAACCTTTGTGTACTTTTGATATATAATAATTCAACTTTAATTTTTAAAATCACTTATGCGTTTTACATTAACATTTTCATTGCTTTTTTTTGCTAACTACTGCCTTTCAAATAATTATATTATCAGAACACAAGATAGTGGTTTTTATCAATTAAATCATTCAGAAGTCAATAAACTCGAACTCAACAAGTCAAACCCTTCTTTGGGCAGTTTTGAAATCACCAATAAAGAGGGCAATACTCCTTACTTTTTTAAGTCTGGAAAATCAAAACTTAAATCGCAAGACAGTGCTATATTTTTTGCTGATTCACTGACGGGTGAATTTACAAAACAACACCATTTAGATGATCTTCAAGGTTTTTTGGTGTCAGCTTCTGATAAAAATTTAAAAACCAGAGATTGGTTTTATAAAAATAATACATTCAAAAAACTACCTGCATGTGAAAAGGTTTTTGCCAGTGACCATTATGAAGTAAACAAGTACCTCATCAGAGTAAACACCAACGAATACAAAAAAACACCAGAGTTATGGTATTGGAAACAGTTGAGTTATTTATTAAAAGAAGGTTTTTCTGTTCCCATCAATGTTGATAGAGCCAGTAGTTTGGATGATATTTATTTTTCTGCAACATTCCGAAGTAGAAACATAGACAGAAGAGCAAGAGAGGTTCCAGATCATCAAGTTGACATATTGATTAATGGAACAGTCTTCTCAACATTAAAATGGGATGGAAAAATACAGATCAAAAGTGATCGCTTGAAAATACCCACTGAATTACTTCAACCTGAAAATAATATCATTACCTTTAATGTTCCTAAAAGGCTGGTTGATAAAAAAGCCATTGTCGATGCTTCAATGTTAGATTACTTTAAAATTGATTATGCAATTAAGCCAAAGGAAATCAATGATTCAGATGCTTTATACAGCGGCACAAACTGCAAAGTTGCATTGGAAAAAAATCAATTTGCCTACTCAAAGCTCAATAAAAGGTTTTCTAATAAATACGTCAACCTAAAACCTGATTCTCAAGTTCATATAGGCCATACTGAAAATTTACGTTCACCTGAAGTGTCAATTCAATCACAAATTAACGTGGATTTAGCTGACATAGAATATTTAATGATTGCACACCCTTCATTTACACAATCTGCTCAAGTATTAGCTGATTTCTACAATAATAAAGGTTTAAAAACTAAAATTATTGATACGGAACAAATCTATCAAAGATATTCTTATGGCGTTAGGGAACTTCATGCCTTAAAAGATATCATTAAAGAAACCCACACATTAGGTAATGGCAAATTAAAATACGTATTAATGGTTGGAGACTCTAGTTGGGACTGGAGAGATAATGGAGAAAGCAACAAATACGGTAATTGGGCCAATAGAAATGATATCTCAACTCGGATTTATACTAATTTCCCTCATCAAAGAAATTATACCAGCGAATATATTAATCGTGATTTTGTTCCCACCGGCCAATACCATTCACCTGAGGGTCATTCGGCCAGTGACAATTGGTTTGTCTCAATCATTCCCGAAGAAAATATGAAAAATAAGGAAGATTATATTCCAGATCTTGCTATTGGAAGGTTTCCAGTCTCTTCGAATGAAGAGCTTGATGCCATGATAAACAAAACCATTAACTATACAATCAATAATCAAGTCGGACCATGGAAAAGTCGGGTATTGTGGATTGCAAATGCAGATGTCTATTATCAAAGAACCAGTGTAAACAATGCCAAAGTGATTGAAAAACATGGAGTCGTTGCTAGCAATATCTTTCCACAAAAAATGGATGACAATGCTCTAGAAGTCCAAGAGACTGTTTCAAATTCTTTTGATGAAGGAAACTTAGTGGTGCATTTTATAGGACATGGGGGTAAAAGTATTTGGCAAATTGGCCCAGCTGACCTGAATAAAAACAGAGACATGTTTAATCTTGATCATATTAGCGCCTTGAATAATTCTGAACGTTTGCCATTTGTCATGAGTATGTCTTGTTACTCAGCCCCATTTGATCACCCTTTTGCAGACTCAATCGGTGAAAAATTTATCAGAGAACCTGATGTTGGTGCCGTTGCAGTTTTGGCTTCTTCTTGGAGAAATGCACCAGATAGCTTATTTAGTCGTTATGTTTTAGAAAGCTTGTATGACAACCCAAAAGCCAGTGTTGGTGATGCTATATTAGCTGGCAAAAGACGTTATAGAGGAAGAATCATGGTTGAGATGTACAACCTTCTTGGTGACCCAGCTCTTCGTCTGGCTATTCCTGAGTTAACCATGACCAGTAGCCATGAAAACAATCAAATCAACGTTAAAATTGAAGCAAAATCTTTTAACGGCAAAGCCATAATTGAAACCATAGACAAAGATTCAAATGTTTTAACAAATAAGGAAATTTTAGTCTCTGATTCAAAATTCAGTTTTGAGCTTGATGAAAACAACCCAGAATGTCATATAGGTAAAATTTATGCTTGGGATGCCGATCAAAATATTGACGCCATAACCTCATTTACCTGCAACAATGACGAAATCGCACCTGTAACCAATTGATAGAAATGAGAGAGATAAATCTAAGATAAAGTTTTCCATAAATAGAAATTAAAATACGATTCCCAACCTGAAAAAGGCTTGAATATCATATCTATGGTCTGGTTATTCGGTTTTTTTTCTGTGCCATACAAATTGTGTAATGCAGAGCTCAAACCTGTATCGCCATATGCTATACAGGACATATTTCTTAAAGATTTCATAGAAACATAATTGGCAGTCCATGGACCAATGCCTTTTATGGCTAATAGTTTTTCCATTTGCTGATTCTTTGTCATTTTTAATAAATCTGTTTTAACAAACTCTCCATCACAAAAAGCCCGAGCAATGTTTTGGGTATAGGCTATTTTTTGTTTAGAAAATTGCATACCGACTAAATCTTGAGTCGCCGCATTGACTAAAACTTCCGGAGTCGGAAAACAATAATAATCATTGCCTTTGTATTGAATTTTATCTCCATATTCATGAACCAAACGGGATTTAATTTTATGCGCAAAGGTTAAATTAATTTGTTGCCCTATAACGCACCAACACAAAGCTTCAAAAAGGTCAACTATACCCATTAATCGTAAACCATAATATTTATTTGGAAAATCTTGTGTTATTTTGTCTTTATTAAGCAAATAATAAAATTGTGAAATATCTCTACTCACATCAAACCAGTCATCAACATAGTCTCTTATTTCACATATATCTGTATCTGTCACCTCAGAATTTGATGAAACAATCAAAAATGCAGCATCAGATTCTACTTGGATAAGCATTAATCCAGATGACAATCGAATCAGTCTTAGAACACTTGTTTTATTGACTTGATACAAACATTCATCATAACCGCGATCAAGAAAATTTAAACACGCATCAAATCTAAAATGATTGGGCTGTTTAATTTTGAGTATTTTCTTCATGGCAACCAATTATTTAAGGCTTGTGCAAATCGTGTAGGAGATTGATCATCAAAATTAAAATACAAAGAAGGCTCAATTAATTCAACTTCCATCACTTTGTAAGAATTTTGGTACTTAACCAAATCAATACGTGCATACAAAACTTTGCTGGGCAAGGATTTGAGCGTATTAACGGCAGCAGCCAACAATTCAGAGCCAGGATCAATACTCTTGATACAACTACCAAACTCTTCTTGAACCCTGAAATCTCCTTTTTTAGGGGTTTTTAAAATACAATGACTGAAGGAATCATTAAAGTAAAACAATGAAAACTCTCCCTCATCAATGACAGCTGGGATAAAGGGTTGCAGCATTAATTGTTTGTCTGCCAAACTTTTTTCAAGTATAGCTTGCAGTGAATGATAAGATTCTTTTTTTAACCAAAAGGTGTTATCAGCCCCTGCACTTATGGTCGGTTTTATAATTATTTGATCACTATTAAAAAGCTTAAAATACGAATCAATGGCTTGAAAATCAAATTGTTCTAGCCAAACAGTTGGGACAATTTCGACTCCATTGCTTTCCAATTCTTTGAGATAGACTTTATTGATATTCCATTTAACAATTTCTAATGGGTTAATTAATGTCGCACCAGAGTTTTCAATCTCAGTCAAAACGTATATGAATTTTTCTGAATTGGCTTGATAATCCCATGTCGAGCGAATAATAACAGCATCGTATTTATGCCATGGAACATTAGCTTGATCCCAAGGAATAAACTCTGCCAACCAACCCAGTTCCTTCAAGGGTTGTAACAATAGATCATCATAATGCATAAATTCATCAATGCCTGTCATGGTCAATAGCGCACAAGTTTTCATAAATATTCTTTAATCAATTAGATTCGAGATATTCTCGCACATACTGGTCTTATTTATTATAAAAACATTTCGTAAATAAGTTATAATAGATGTTTTTGTCATTATTAAATTATGCGTATTTTACTTGCTACTATACTTGTTTTAGTCACTCACATATCTTTTGCCAATGAATATATTGTTAGGACCAAAGAAACAGGATTTTACAAAATATCAAAAAGCGATATTAACAAACTAAATTTATCAAACTCTCAAATAGCATTGAATGATTTATCATTAAAAAGCTCAGAAGGAGAATTGCCTTTCTTCTTTACAACTGGTCAAACACAGTTAGCTGGAAATGATGATTTGATTTTTTTTGCTGAAGCCCTCAAAGGCAAACATTCAAAACAACATGCCTTAGATGATGACAATGGTTTTAGTTTATCTCAATCTAAACAAAACAGTGAGATAAATGATTGGCACTATGATGCCAATGCGTTTAAAAACCTTCAAACCTGTGAAAAAGTTTACTCACAAAATCATTATGAAGCCAATAAATTATTGATCCGTGTCAATCACAGAGAATATAAACAGACACCAGAGTTGTGGTACTGGGAAAAACTGAACCAATTAAAGAAAAAAGGTTTCACTGTGCCATTTGAAGTTAATAAATATAATGGTAACAGTGATTTAAAACTGACTGCAGCCTTTAGAAGTCGTAACAAAGACAAACGAACAGCAAAAGTGCATGACCATGAAATCCAGATTTTTGTCAATGACGTTTTTCTTGACTCACTAAAATGGGATGGCAAAATTCAGCATATTAGCGATAAAATTAATATACCAAAAGATTTAATCAAAGCTGAAGACAACACCATTACTTTCAAAGTACCTAAGAGAAAAATTGATAATAAAAATATCATAGATTTTTCATTACTTGATTTCTTTAAAATAGACTATGAAATTGATCAATCAAAAATAACAGCATCTGACCCATTAAAAAGTGATGTTAAATGTAAATTAGATTTATCAAACGATCAGTTTGCTTATTCTACAGTCGGAAATAAAATGGCATTTGATGCGATTGAAATCAACCCTGAATCTGCTGTATATGTGGGCGATAAAAATCAGTTAAAAACACCAGGATTTCAACGCTTAAAACCAATTGTTGAAGACTTATCAGAAACAGAGTATCTGATGATTACCCATCCATTATTTAGAGAATCATTGGATTCTTTTGCTGATTACTATAATAACAAAGGCATAAAATCAACAATAATAGATACTGAACAAATTTACCAAAACTACTCTCATGGCGTTAGAGAATTAGAATCAATTAAACAATTAATCAGTGACACACATAAAAAATCAAATGGCAAGCTCACCTACGTCTTATTGGTTGGTGATTCAAGCTGGGATTGGCGTGATTATGGACAACAAAACCAATATGGTAAGTGGGCCAATAAAAGGGTGATCAGTAATGGAAATTTTACCAACTTTCCACACCAAGAAAGTTACACAGAAAAATACAGTAATAGAGATTTTGTTCCAACTGGCCAATATCATTCAAGCCAAGGACATTCTGCCAGTGATAATTGGTTTGCTTCATTTATTCCTGAAGAAAATGAAACCGGCGAAGATTTTATTCCAGATGTAGCGATTGGTAGATTTCCCGTTTCTACACCTGAAGAATTAGATGCGATGATTGCCAAAACCATCAATTATACTAAAAACACAAAAGTGGGTCCGTGGAAAAGCCGAATTTTGTGGATAACCAATGCTAATAGACATTTCCAAAAAAGAAGTGTTGTGACTTCAAACGCTGTAGGAGATTTGGGAGTCTCTGCTCAAAATGTTTTTCCGCAAGGGATGGATGGAGACAACCTCAAAGTCCAACAAACTTTAACAGATTCCTTTGATGAAGGTAACTTAGTGGTTCATTTCATGGGCCATGGTGGCAAAAGTATATGGAGAGTTGGTCCGCCAGATCTTAAGAAAAACAGAGATTTATTCACACTTGATCATGTGAGCCAACTTAATAATGCTAAAAACTTACCTTTTGTTATGAGTATGTCGTGTTATTCAGCTCCATTTGATCACCCGTTTGCCGATTCAATTGGTGAAAAATTTATCAGAGAACCTGATGTTGGTGCTGTTGCTGTTCTGGCTTCTTCATGGAGAAACACACCCAACAGTAAATTTAGTCAGTATATACTTGAAAATATCTTTAAGTATCCAGAAAACAGTGTTGGCCAAGCTGTGTTAGCAGGTAAAAGGCATTTCAGAGGTGAGTCGATGGTTAAGATTTATAACCTACTGGGTGATCCAGCTGTGCGTTTGGCTGTTCCCAGTTTAACAATGGAAAATAATTTTTCCAATAATCAATTAACAGCTTCAATAGATTCAAAGTCTTTTAAAGGCAAAGCAAAAATTGAACTCATCGATGAAAAAAGCAATGTTTTATCGAGTCATGAAATAGATGTGACAGATAATACTTTTAGTTTTCAATTTGATGGTATTCCTGATGGTTGTAATCAAGGCCGCGTTTATGCATGGGATACAGAACAAAATATTGATGCCATGACCGCATTCAACTGCACTGTTCCTAAGAACTTATAAACATTAAAAACACATTAATAATAATTATTGTCCTTTCTTAAATACATTAATTAAGGACAATAATTTTCTTTAAAATTAATCAAAAACCAGATATTTTTTAAATAATGGCAACAGAGCATTATGATCAAGCTCAAACACCAATGCCATTTGCCTACCCAATTTATTATCAGGAAATCCTTGCCTATTAAACCAAGCCAAATAATGCCCAGGTAGTTGGTGTAAGCGTCTGCCTTTGTACTTTCCATACGGCATGGTTTGATTTAAGGCATCAATAAATGCTTGTTGTTGGTTTTTGTTATGCGTCACAATTGAATAATTCTCATGAAATATTTTTATCAATGGCTTTATTTTATCTCTAAAATACTCAGCGGAATGAAATAAATGTCTTTCCTGTCATTATTTAGGATAATTCATGAAGAACAATCATGATTTGGTTAACTTTAACTAATTCATCATAGTAAAATACCGACCTCAATGCATTTTATTATTAGACCACATAGGGCAGTATTATGTTTAACCGCAAAAACACAATAGAAAAAACAGATCCAGAATTACACGCAGCGATTGTTGCCGAAGATCAAAGGCAAGAAGACCATATCGAACTCATTGCCTCTGAAAATTATACTTCGCCAGCCGTAATGGAAGCACAAGGCTGTCAAATGACCAACAAATATGCAGAAGGTTATCCAGGCAAAAGGTATTATGGCGGTTGTGAACATGTTGATGTTGCAGAACAATTAGCACTTTCAAGAGTCAAAGAATTATTTAATGCCGACTATGCCAATGTTCAACCACATTCAGGATCACAAGCCAATCAAGCGGTTTTCTTAGCGCTATTACAACCTGGCGACACCATCCTAGGAATGAGTTTAGATCATGGAGGCCATTTAACCCATGGAGCAAAGGTGAATATTTCAGGTAAATTATTTAATGCGGTTCAATATGGCATTGATGACAAAACCGGAATGATAGATTTCAACAATGTGCGTGAAATGGCGCTCAAACACAAACCACAAATGATTATCGGAGGCTTTTCAGCTTATTCAAAAAAAATTGATTGGCAAAAATTTAAAGACATTGCCGATGAAGTGGGCGCCTACTTTATGGTTGACATGGCTCATGTCGCAGGATTAGTTGCAGCTGATGTGTATCCTAGCCCTGTAAACATTGCAGATGTCACCACATCAACCACACACAAAACATTACGCGGACCACGTGGTGGTATTATCTTGGCCAAAGCTAATCCTGAAATTGAGAAAAAACTCAATTCAATCGTTTTTCCTGGTATTCAAGGCGGCCCATTAATGCATATTATTGCTGCAAAGGCGGTCGCTTTTAAAGAAGCACTCGAACCTGAGTTCAAAAGCTACCAACAAAATGTCATTGATAATGCCCAGGTTTTAGCTACCACGCTGTCTAATCGTGGATACAATATTGTCTCCGGTGGCACCGAAAACCATTTATTTTTATTAGATTTAATTGATAAAAATATCACAGGCAAGCTCGCTGAAGCCCGATTAGGAGATGCGCACATTACTGTTAATAAAAATGCAGTACCCAATGATCCAAAATCACCTTTTGTCACATCTGGCCTACGTTTGGGCTCACCAGCTGGAACCACCCGAGGTTTTGGAACTCAAGAATTTGAAAAAATAGGTCATTTAATTGCTGATGTCATCGATGACATAGAAAATGATGACGTCATTGAACACGTTAAAAATCAAGTGACAGCACTCTGTCATCAATTTCCGGTCTACAAGGATTAAACCATGAGTAAGAAAAAGAAAATTCCAGAACATTTGGCCGCAAAACGCAGGGCAAGAAAAAGATTGGTGCAAGCCTTATACCAATGGCAAATGAACAAATCGAAAGCCAGCACCATTATCAATCAATTTTTAACTGAACAAGACATGGGAAAGGTCGATCAAACTTTCTTCCAAAAAACCTTACATGGCATTATCGATAACATGGAAGATATCCAAGCCGAAATCACACCGCTGATGGAACGGTCAAGTTATGCTGTTGGAGAAGTCGAAAAAGCCATCATGATGATAGGCATCTACGAATTTAAAAACCACATGGAAACACCCTACAAAGTCATATTAAATGAAGCCATTGAACTGGCCAAGCAATATGGCGGCGACGGCGCCCACACCTTCATCAATGGCACACTCCACACAGCTTCAAAAAAACTGCGCACTCTAGAACATTAATTAACTAAAACCACATCACTCAAATAATCAAATAAAAAAGACCAAACATTTGAGTGATAGATCTTTTCATCACTCAATTATTTTTTGAAACCACTGTCATCATACCATATTATTTCGATATATTTCCTTTAATATTAATCTGTATTAACATCAATGACTATGCAAATTTAGCTTGTAAAAATTATGCAGAACCAAACAATGCTTTCCATAAGTCTGATATTTACCTATCACAATATGATAAACATATTTCTAGCAATAAAAGGTACAACCAGAAAAACACCAACTTGTCGCTCAATATTTGATCAACAAACCAAGCTTGGATTATTTCGTAACAGCAGTTTCTTTATATTATCCATAATAATCGGAAAAGTTTTACTTTGGTAAGGCTTTACCAAACAGTATTAAATTAGAATAAATATAAGACTATTTGCTTCTATTTTTAGCAATTATTTATCACAACATTCAGCTATTCGTCAAAGCCATGCGCAAATATCGTATCATTTTCTATCCATTCATAAGCACCTATATCAGGAGTAATGTCTCTTGGTGTGCAATCATAATCACAATCCGAGCTGAAGATGGGGTGCCCAGTATTTACGATAGCCATGCTTTGATTTTGTGCCCAAAATTGATTGTTTTCAGGGTCTTCAAACCCTGGATTGGTCATCGATGCATTTTGTGAAAAACCAGATGCTTTTTGCCATTGCAATAAACCTCCTTGATTGTGTGACCATTCGGCATTTCCTGCATTGGGGTGATAACATAAGTTGTAATCCATGTCTAAATATTCACTAAAGGGCAAATCTGTATCAAAGCAATTAAAGCTATCTAAGTTGCCATTGTAATATATGGCGTTGCTGGCAATGACATGGTTATTTCCCATGGTTCCGAGTATTATTCCAGTTCCGCTTGCTGGGTTATTAAAATAAATTGAATTATTTCTGATGACAATGTTATCCATGGGTAAGTCTTCAGGTCCTAATAAACGATCTGGCGCTGCAATACCTCGAACATTAAAATCTTGATTATTACTGATGATGTTGTTTTCAATAGTACATGTATCACAGGCTCCCACTCCAATACTTATATTGCCAACATTTTCAATCCGATTGTTTTGAATGGTTATATTGGTAAATCCTTCAGCTTCTGAATAGCCGTTATCCACTGCAATGCCCCAACAACCAGGTATCGCCATTCCTAACTCTTCTTTAATATAATTATTACTTATCATCATATTATTATGCTCACCATGCACCACTAACGAAACCGCTGAACACCGACCATCTGAATTTGGTGCGTTTCTGTATAGTTGATTACCACTAATTATCATGCCATCGGTAACTGAGTTTGATGAACCACTCACATAAATATTGTGATCAAAAACCGCACGAGTTCCGTTATCTGAAAAGTAATTATTGATAACTTGACTACCGTTAGAACCACCCAACCATCCTTGCGCATAACTAAATGTAATTGTGCTATCTCTTAAGATAATGCGATCATTTCTAGCATCACAGCTACTATCATTTGGATTGCATACTTGAGACCCACCAAGATGAACGCCAATAATGAAATTTGTAATAGATAAATTAATGAGTGTCACATCATCAATATCATTGGCTAAAAACACACCATTGCCGCCATTGCTTCCTCTAAGATCTAAGTTTTCTAATACATATCCTTCTTCATGCTCAGCACTTGCGCTGTCACTAAAATTGAAACCGTGTACCCCATTTTCAAAATTCAAAAGAGGTTTTAACTCATCTCCAGATGCCCAATTAGGTGTATAATCTGTTATTGTACACCTCATGTCTTCTCGACAAGATCGATTGACCCAACGCAAATTGTTTGATGTGCTCCACGCACCGCCACGACAAAACTGTATAGAATCTCCTGCGACTAATGAGTTAAATGTTTCATTGGCTCTATTTAAACTTTGAAAGGGGTTTAAAAAACTTCCCTCTGCAATGTCTTGACCTGATGTGCACTCTGCATCAGATCCATCGACACAATCACAGACATAATAATCTGCTGCATTTGAAGTCGTCAAAACTGATAAAAGTATCAGTACCCAATACATCGTATTGTATTTGTTACTCACCATTATTCAAACCCATCTTTAAAAATTCTATCTAAAACAATTGTGGCATTCATTTCAAATGCTCCCTGATCATAAGGAGAGTTTTGATTGGGACGATCATTACCATCAATGTCAATTAACGAACCAAATGAGCAAGTATCAAGGCTTGGTGAAGTATCTGCTAATCGGTATTCTCCACGATTGGTTGGGATGAACTGGGGATCACCTAGATCAGGCCCAAAACTCTGTCCGCCAGACTCTGGTGCTTGAGAATTATTACACAAACTAATGAAAGGGATGTTATTTCCAACAAGTGGTCCATGATTATTTTGTTGTAGTATACTTCCTTGTACGATAACTGCTGAATTGTCATTTCCAGCTCGAAAGGGTCTTGCTGAGTTATTTACAAGTGTTGAAGAAAGTAAGTTCACCACGACTGGTCCTTTAGTAAAGATAATCGATTTATTTAATTCGTCATGGCCATCATTCTCCGCCAAAATTAAATTTTCCATTGTCACATCTGTATCAAGAGAGTTAGTTATATCAATCTCTACTGCGACTCCACTGACTATAGATTGACCAGTGACTGTTGTATCGTTAGCATTTAACGCCACACCACTTAAGGTAATACCATCTTCATTGGTTGAGCCCTTTATCAATAACCCTGCGCCAATTATTGCTTCATTGTTTGATATTTCACTGCAATATTCGTTAAATTCTAATAATGAAGGCAAACATTCATTCGATAATGTTCCGTATACCGATTTTATTGTTAAGGAGTTGTTAACAGTACCTTCATAAAAAACACCTCCTCCACTATTTTTACTGAAATTTTGGTTGACTTTAGAATTTATTAAATCTAAATTTGAATTAAGGACTTTTATCCCTCCTCCGCCCAAATTTCCGGGAGTAATAACAACGAATTCTACTGCTTCATTTTCATTAATTGTTGAGTTCTCTATAATTAAGTCACTTTCTTCAGCGTAGATGCCTCCTCCTTCAAGTATTGATTTATTATTTAAAATAATCGAATTATCTATTACAAGACTGCTATCAAACAATAATATAGCCCCACCATCTAGGCCTGATATATTATCCGAAAATTCTGTACCAGAGATATATGCATTTTTTACTTCATCTAAATACAAGGCACCTCCTCCTTTACCAAAATCAGAACTTGGTACTGAGTTGTTAAAAAACTCTGAATCTATAATACGAGCACTATTGTCTACAAGGTCTAAATTAAACAAAGAAACTCCACCACCATTATCGCTACCGCTGTTACTCGAAATAGTACTTGATTCTATCACTATAGTCCCGCCATCCTGTGAAATCCCTGCACCATAAGATAATGAGGAACTTGTAAGAGAATTACCCGATATTGTAGAATTTAATACTTCTAAATTTGCTCCATCAACCGAAAAAACGGCTAAACCTCCTCCTAGTAAAGAGGCTGTATTATTTGAAATTTGTGATGCATTAAGCACTGATAGACTTTGACAACTAATACAATAAATGCCGCCTCCATTTATACTGGCTGAATTAAAAGAAACTCTACTCAAATTAACTATCAAAGGTGAATTGGTAAATATGCCTCCTCCAGTACGAGCAGAATTATTAAGAACATCACTACTATTTATAGTGACAAGAGCTTTATTGCCTATTGCCAAAACTCCACCACCTAAAGTTTCCGATTCATTGGATAAAATAACACTTGAATCAATAGTAGCTGAACTGGTTTCGTTCACATATAGACCTGCCCCTCCTTGATTTACGATAAAGCTTGTTGTTGCATTTAAGCTCACTCTAGAGTTTGTTAAAGTCAAAACCGTATTATTTAAGTACATTCCTCCACCGCTTGATTGTGTGGTATTTTCAGTGATTGTAGCATCATAAATTTCAATTGTTGAGTCAATTGCATAAATTCCTCCTCCAGAATTATCAGATTGATTGTCGCGAATAAAGCTATTAAAGTTATTGATGTTTATATTTGAGGATTCTGCATATATTCCTCCACCATTATTAGAAGCAGAGTTCCCTGTCTCACCAACAACGCCAATAGAACCTTCATTTATAAGAATCTCTGCGTTTAATAATGCGACGCCTCCGCCATTGCCATCAATGACAATCCCATCATAAATTGATGAGCCATTGTTCAGTGTAAAACTACTTGAGTTTGATATTTCAGAAGAAACATAGACATTTCCACCAGCAGATAAAGCTGAACCTCCGTATATATACGAATTATCAAGTATGACAGAACTGCCTTCAATAATCGCCATGACACCTCCATTAACTGCTGAGGCATTTCTCAATGTAATATCACGAAATGTTAGATTTGCTCCATTGATTATCTTTACTAATCCTCCTGTTACATCAAAAGTTTGTCCCATTCCATCAATGACTACAGATGCATTGGCTCCACTTTCACACCCTGTTACACCGCTGCTTGCAACAAGAGTTAGGTCAATAGAAATTTCACCAATTGTTTCAAAATAGGTGCCAGCCCTAATATGAATAACATCATTGGGTTGAGCTGCCTGAATTGCTTCAGCGACAGTGTTAAAGTTGCATGCACCCCCATTTAAACTCGCAATGGGTTGGTCACCTGGTTGTGCATTAATTACGCTACTGGAGATAATGAGAATGATTAAGATTAGTTTAATACTGTTTAATTTTAATATCATGATTGAGTATGTCCTTAAGAAGTTATTAATTGTTAAGATTTAAATATCAAAGTTACTTCAAATCATAGCTGATTGAAGATAATTAACATGATGGACACATAATGATTGGATGATGATTTTAATGAATACAATGGATCACTCTAGTAAACTAAATTTACTTGCAGAACGACATACAGATTTTATTTAAATTTTGTATTAAGATTTGTCTCAGGTTCTAAGTCAAATTTTTCAGCAAAAGCTTCGTGGCGCTTAGTAGCTTGTTTTACAATTTTTGAAAACTCATCAGTGTTTTGGATTGATTTTAAAGCAGGATCATTCAAAAAATAGTTCATCGGGAAAAATCCACGATCAACCGTCATTTGTAAGGTTTTTAATGCCAAATCTTTATCTCCAGCCATGGCATATAACTGAGCCAATTTATAAGTCATCTCTCCATCTGTGTGTTTTTTTTCATTGCGCTGAGTGACAATTGAATTAACAACATCAATGGCAGATGCATTCTTATTTTCGATAATGTATAACAAAGATTGTGAATATTTACCAAACAAGTCACCTGGTGTCCTTTTAATCACTCCAGTTAATATCACTTTTGCTTGGTCAACATTGCCTGTTAAAAACAAATTTAATCCGCGAAAATAATCATGGTAAGAGTTTCCAGGTTCAGCCAATAACTCTAAATGATCTTTAAAACGGTTTTGATACAACAAAGTATTGGGCGCTGTCAGTATTGGTTTTGAATTATAATAAAACGGGTCAAGCTGTAATATTCTATTTAAGTTTTTACTGGTGAGCCTTAAAAATCCAGCATACCTTAAACTGTATGATTGATGATAAATTGTATCAGGGTTATTCCAATCAACATCTTTTGCAAACTCATACGCCTTTTCCACCTGATTAGATTCAACCAAAATCGTACTTCTTCTCTTGGCTATGGCATAGAATGATTGTGGTGCCAAACGATCAACCATCTCAGCCATCTCTAGTCCTTTTTTTTGGTACTCGATTGACTCGCCACAAATCCAAACACGTTTATAATAGTTGTTGAATAGCTGAAGATATGCATAGACAAACTCTTTGTCTCTTTCGACAGCCTTTAGTAACAGTTGCTCTGCTCTGGCCATGTTTTTACAATCATCATTTCGCGATATATGGTGTGCCGCAATGACCAATCGATAAGCCTCTGGATCTTTGGTTTCTGTTTCAGCATTGTCCCTAATCGTAACCCCTGGTTTGATAATTTGGATAATACTTCTTATGGTTACTTTTCGTTGTTTATATAAATCATTCAGATCTTTAACATTTTGTGGATAAGGAAATTGAAAAGCACCTAAAGTAAACGGAATCATTGCTCCAAATTCATTTTTTCTATGTAATGTTAAGTGTAGATTGATAGTTTGGCCTGTTACTGACTCAATAAACCCTTGGATTATAAAGTCTGCACGAGTGGATTTTTGGATAGCCCAAATATCATCTAATTGTTCTCCCATATGCACCAAATTATCAGGGTGAATCACTTTCATGTTCAAGTTTACAGACAATTGGTTAGTCAAGTATTCAATTAAAGATTGCATTAACATGGACAATTCTTCATTGTCTGTTTCAACACTAATTGGTAAAACTGCAACTGTTGGGTAAATTTTAGATAGAGATGCAAATGATGATTTTTTTTGTTGGTCAATTGATTGACGTGATTGCTGAATAAAAAAAACACTGACTAATGCTAACAAGATAAATCCAATAGCTAATAAAAATATTTTTGGAGAAAAAGTAGCTGGTATCAGCTTTGGTTCATTTGATAAGGTATTTGAATCATTGATTTTTTCATTTTCATGCACGTTAGCAATAAATTGATATCCCTTACCGCGAACTGTTCGAATATAAGAGTCCTTGTCATTTTTTTCATCGAGAATTTTGCGCAACTCATAAATAACACGGGTGATCACATGGTCCGAAACTATTCTTCCTTGCCAAATTTTTTCTAATAATTCATCTTTGCTAACCACTCGAGCACGTTTTTTTATCAGCAATAATAAAGTATTGAATACTTGAGGCTCAAGTTCAACTTCCATGCCTTTTTTGAATAAACGTATCGCATCTGGGTCTAGGTTATATGGACCAAATTTATACATGAATTATTAGTCTAATTAATATTAAATAGTTTAATGAATTATTATATAGTTAATTTTCTAATTTTACCTAATGATTAAAAAAGAAAAAGGAGAAACAAGTAGAGTCAAGTTAATGATTAAATACTCAAAAAAAAAGAAAACGCTCCAGGAACCTTTTGAAGCAAAACATGGTTCACCGTAAAACAAAGTTAGGACATTTATTATCAACGAACTCAAGTCTACAATAGACTTTTTCTAAAACTCCACCAGAAAAAGTGATGTAACCCATGTCTATTAATATACGAAAATGGATCAGTCATTTTATAGTTATCGACATGATGAGGAAAGCGATGAAGAGTGTCAGGAAGGTTTTAACTATGAAGCCTATGAGGCCCGTTATGAAAACCACAAAGAAAAATGGCACGCCATCACACCACAAGTGATTATAGAGACGTTTAAAGCTGTCACTGCCTACAATCCATGTACAGAATCATGTGAAAATCAGGAATTAAAACAAAGTTTCACACCATCAGAATATTCACAACTCATGCAAAAACAATTACCTCAGATGATTGCATTTTTATCAGAAAAAGAGTTTTCTGCTTATGAATTTTTCAGTCAATATACAAACAAAAATGACAAGGGTATCAAGCGATTAATTAATAAGAAACCGCCTGAACTTTTACAAATTCTATTGGTTTGTTTAAAGTATATGCATAACAAAGAGCCCTCCGATTTAAGCGAAGATGGGACATTAATCTACCCAGTTCCTCAAAAAGAGTGCGACAAAATCCTAGTTGGTATAAGTGATACAATAGAGTTTAATTGGGATCAAAACAGAAATAAATTTTTAATACCAATTTAAAACAAAATTAAATAAAAGGTGTTACTTTAATATTAAAACTCAATAACGATTACCCTCAAAGGACACAGCGCACATAAAGCTAAAAAGCCCATGCCATCAAACTTGTGATGGAAAGGTATTTAAGAATCAACGACTCCGACCTCAAAAATCAGTTACTTTGGCTGCGCTGATCTCTGATAAGAAAATCCAGAGTCGGATCTCATCAAGAACAGAGGAATATACTCCACATTAATAGGCCGAATATATGATCGATACCAATTCTTCTCGTTTAAATACTTATAATGGTAGTGGAGTGAATTATGTAAAAAGATTACGTCCAAAGAGAAAAATTTAGTTTGAATCAACTGCGGCGTTCATATATAACCCAGCTGATTGTTAAACATTAGAGATGTTTGACTCCGCTGATTGTAACTTTTGAAGCTTGTTTAAAAAAAACCGTTCGCTCCACAACTTCAAACTGTCTTGTTCTATCACTTTAATAAATCGCTTAACATCTTCTGCTGCATCTTGCCAATCAATAGATGCAACCTTTTCTTCTAATGCCTTCACAAGCCATTTGTGATCAATGTTTAAATCATGATCCTGCCATGGCCCATATTGAAAAAGTGCATTTTTAAGCAACAATAAATTGGGTTTTGTTTTTTGTGCAATATACCAATTAAAATCGTACCAATCTCGGCCTTTTAAATAACCTCTACATAACAAGGCGTGTATTTTTAATGCAAAATTGCTACTGATGTCTTGATGGCAAACCTCAAAGTCAATAGGAAAATCGAGATAAGTATAGTCAAAATCCGATCCTGCAGGTGGGTTGCAATCGATTTCTAATTTGATTTTTAACTTGCGGCCATTCAGGTCATTCATAAAACTTAAATTTAATTGCCTAGCAATAGAAGTGTCTTTGACTATGGCTTTTTTTATTCTTTGCTCCATGCGTGCTTTATCAAAAGTCTCAGGCTTAATTCCAAATTCTTTAAATGTATCAGCCATGCTATCCAAATAAGGTTGCCAAGAAAAGCTGGCATCAGGCACCTGCAAAATAAAATCCATATCTTCGGAAAAACGTGGCAATTGGTGCAAGATTCGTAAACTTGTTCTACCTTGAAAAGCGGCGACTTCAAAAAAACCAGATCTCCACAATGAAAACAACATGATCTCCTGAATGATTTCTTTCAGCGCATTCTCTTCTTCAATAGCGCCGTTGACTTTATAGTCGATTAATCGTTTTTTTATCAGCTCAATCATAAGGCCAACGCCTCTGCTAACTCTTCAATATACTGTGTTTCTCGCTTTCCTTTATACACATTGAGTAGATTGGTAAAAGACAATACAGGAACCGTTTTAAGTTCTTGCTCATCTATTCTCAAACCCTCTATTAAATAATCTAGTCCCTGCCATGCTGTTTTACGTAAATGTATTAAATCCATGAGAGCACGAACGGGTTCGGCAATCAAAGCCACTTGGTTTTGTAGCTTGTGTCTGGTAACTGAATGATAGAAATACCCCTCTTGTGTTGTCATGCATCTAAACTCATACTTTCCTAAAATATCATGCTGGTAGCTGATTGATTTTTTCTTTGTTGAAATACTGACCACATTTCTAACGGCTTCAGGAATCCAGCCATGAAAGCTAAGCGCTGATTCAGCTGTAACATAACTGCCAGGTATTAATTGTTGAGCCAAGGCAAATGGATGAACCGGCTCCTTTCGCAAAGAATTTGGCAAAACATAGACACCACGTTTTACCCGTATCAATTGGCCTGCTTTAATTGCTCGATTGACTTGCCCATAACGCCTTTGGTCACTGCCTTTCAAAAGGCGTGCCAATTGTCTGTCATTTAATACATGATTGGCTTTGTCATTATCAATGATTTGTTTAACTAAAGTTATCATTGTTGCATATTACACTTAAACAAGATAAATATCCAGATACTTCCATATTTTAGAAGTATCTGGATATTTTTCCTAAATAATTTAGGATCAAAGTTACCATTGAAGATAAATTAACTCAGTTTTGGACTGATGTTGATATTTAATTATTACACCAATTGATGCTGGTTTCCAATTCCTCGTAGAGACACCCAATCTGGTCGTCTTTTGTTTGGAATTGCGGAGATCCTTTTGGTAGATGGCCGTTTAAAGCGTCTCTACTGGTTCATTGATTTGTTTATTATGTCATGAATATTGGTTATATATCTGAGAATTTAACTACTCTGATTTGAACCTTATCTCAAAAACTTACTGTCATTGCCGCGAAGGCAGTAATCTAATGAATTTAAGCTTTGTACTCGTTAACCTTTTAAGAGTAATGCTACTCAAACGACCCGATTCCCTTTTACAATTCGCCATGCGCATCGAATAAATCCAACCCCAAACTTATTTTTCCTGGCGCTGGATAGCCAAAAAAGACACCCCGTTTGTATTAACTCGGCAATTAAATACCTGACATCAGTCAAAAACTATTTGCTCTTGGCAAGGCATCAACATGAAGGTTTGGTTGTTCTATATCAAATGTTGATAACGCAGTCCAAGGGCTAATAGTCTTTG
>JBGCFT010000004.1:0-8431 GCA_045107085.1 Marinicellaceae bacterium
ATTTTTTTGAATAATTTTCCCATTTGGATGATAGTCGGCTTTGTGTGTTTGTTTGTGACTTTTCTAACTGAAGTGACCAGCAATACAGCAACAACTGCTGTGCTCATGCCGATACTGCTATCTACTGCTGTTGCACTAGAGATAGACCCAATGATATTAATGCTACCTGCGACTATCAGTGCAAGCTTTGCATTTATGATGCCTGTTGCTACAGCACCCAATGCCATTATATTTAGCAGCGGACATGTGCCCATCAAAAAAATGATGAGAATTGGATTGTTCTTAAATCTTATTGGCGCTTTCATTTTAACACTCTATTTTTCATTCAATAATAACTGAGTCTATTTTAAAAACTTGATAACAAGGAGTTTCAAAAGTAAACTGTTATCAATTTAAAATAAACCTTATTGTGAATAGAAAAACTGCATTGCTTGAATGGAGCAAAAAAAAATTAGAAGATGAAAATTGCTATATTGAGCCCGCATCAAGTGATGCCAGTTTCAGAAGTTATTGGCGTGCTTTTTCTCATTCTAAAACATTTGTTGTCATGGATGCACCGCCTGAACACGAAAATTGTTTGCCCTTTATCAATATTTCAAAAAAACTGATTGACTCTGGAATCAGTGCACCCGAAGTCATTCATAAAGATCTGCACCAAGGTTTTTTAATGCTGACAGATTTAGGCAAAACTCAATATTTACAAATAATTAATCATGACAACTATAAATCCTTATACAATGATGCGCTTTCTGCATTATTAACCATACAACAAAAAACAACACAAACCGACTTAAGTTTTTATGATGAATCCTTGTTGTTGTCAGAAATGCAACTTTTTGACTCATGGTTTATTAACAAACACTTGGGTATAGAATTAACTCAAAGCCAAAAAACAACCATTCAAAATTGTCAAAAAATATTAATTAAGAATGCCTTAGAACAACCACAAACTTTTGTTCACCGTGATTATCACAGTCGAAATTTAATGTATAACAAAAACCAAAATCCAGGAATATTAGATTTTCAAGACGCCCTGATAGGTCCAGTCACATATGACTTGGTTTCCTTGCTCAAAGATTGTTATGTTTCATGGGATGAAAATGAAGTCAACCTCATGTCAAATCAGTTCAGACAACAATATAACCAAATCAACAATACTAATATTTCAAGCCAGATATGGCAAAAATGGTTTGACTTGATGGGTGTTCAAAGGCACTTAAAAGCGGTTGGTATTTTTTGCAGGTTAAATTATAGAGACAACAAACCCAATTATTTAAAAGACATTAATCGCACCATTAATTACATCAAGTTAGTGTGCAATCAATACAGTGAATTGTCAGCATTTTTAACTGTTATAAATTCCATAATTCCTTCGATAAAAAACCCATGAGAGCTGTCATACTTGCTGCAGGCAAAGGCGAAAGAATGCGTCCTTTGACTTTAACCAAACCAAAACCCTTGCTTGAAGTCTGTGGCACCACATTAATAGAACACCATATAATCAATTTAAAAAAGGCAGGATTTATAAGAATCATAATTAATGTATCTTGGCTTGCTCAACAAATAATGAAGAAACTAGGCGATGGCAGTCAATATGGAGTTGAAATCAGGTATTCATTTGAAGGCAATGAACCTCTTGAAACAGGCGGAGGTTTATTCAATGCTCTTCCTCTCATTGGCTCTAAGCCTTTTTTAGTCGTCAACGCAGATGTCAAAACCAACTTTGACTTTAGCACAATTAAACAAAATTACGATTCATTGGCGCATTTAGTTTTGGTTAACAATCCTGACCACAATCCAAATGGGGATTTTTCAATAAATAAAAACAATGCACTCAGCAGTGAAATTTCAAAATCAAAGCTCACCTACTCTGGTATTGGAATTTATAACCCATTACTTTTCAAAGATTGTTCTCATGGTAAGTATTCAGTTGTTCCACTTTTAAAAAAAGCCATGACCAATAACGATATTACTGGTGAGTTTTTTCAGGGCAACTGGAACGATATAGGCAACCTAGATCGACTAATTACAATTAACAAAAATTGTAAAAAATCAAGCTAATTTAAAATTAATTATAAAATTCTGTGTTTTTATTCAAACAAACGTTTGAAAACAGCACTTTCTTGTGCTATTTTGTATTTCGTTTTGATGATAACAATAATAACACATCAAGAGTGACAAAATTTTACAACACACTTTTGACATCAAACACCATTCAAATTCTAACATATAAAGAGGAGAGATATTTTGCATAACAAGAAACTACTGTCATTGATGCTGCCACTATTATTGCCATCAGTCATTACCGCCAAGTCTTTAAATAATAAACAATTGGCTGGTCCACCCGAAGAAATTGAACTCATGAAAATGGCACAGCCAGAACAGAGTGCATTAAATTCTAAAACAGCATTGATACCAGTTTCATTAAAAGAAACCACTTCAGGAAATTGGGTCTGGGACTCAAATATAGCAATTGATAGCAAAGACTTTAACTTTATGGTTTTTGCCAATGGCTCAAAAAACTGGCAATTAGAAATGATTAATCCACTCACTAATAAAGTGACTTTGGTAGATGATTTAGCTGAAAAATCAACTTCAACACATTTTGGATTAGAGCACAATAATTTTCCAGGTGAAAAATATACCTTTAAAAATCTTGAAACAGGAAATTGGACTTTAAGAATAAAAACAGTAGGCGAACCTGATCAATTTGAAGGGTTCGTATTGGCGTCAAGTGATAGTCAGTTTTTATTAAATTCTTATAAAACTAATTTTGATACAATCAAAGGAAATAACATTCATTTTGTTACACAAAGCACAAGTAATGAAGACACCATTGAAGCTTTGAAAAATTACAATCCTATTGACTCAGCTTTTATGCTAGTAACTGATCCTAAAGGCTTTCAACAGAAATTTCCTATGTATGATGATGGAATGCATGGAGATAAATTTGCCAATGATGGACTTTTTGGTGGAAACTTTAAAGCCAATAATGCGGGTAATTATACAGTTCAAATCAACGCCACTGGAAACAACCCTAATGGAACGCCATTTTACCGAACTACAGAACATTTTGTTCCCGTCATAGAACAGACTATATCTATGAAATCAAATTTGGTCAATGCGAAATCAATCAGTGACAACCGTTTGAATATTGCAATAGATGTTGAAGATTTCAGTAAATCTGCTGATAACAGATACAGAATAATTGGAGAAGTGTGGGGTAAAGATACTAAAGGAGCAATGACACCAGCATCATGGATAAGTACCATAGCTCAAGTTGATAAGGGGCAATTAAATATTGAATTAGATGGCCGTTGGTTAGAAATGGCAAATGTTTCTGATAAATATGAACTGCGTAATTTAAGAATTGAAGATGCAAATCATTTTATTCCATTGATCGATAAGAAGAATGTTGCATTGAATATTGGTACTATCGAAAAATCTGCAAGCAAAAGCTTTAATGGAAACATTACAGAAGAAATGATGATGGGTAAAAAACCAAACAATATTGAAGCCACTTTCAAATCTGGAAACAAGCTTATGCTAGTTCATGGATATTGTTCGGGCAACGTATGGGGACCTGTTGAAGGCCAATTCAGCAGTTCAGTTACTTTTGCAGACTTCGATCAAAACCGTTCTCATGATCAATTTGCTCAATTAATCAGAGATTATGGTGATCAGTTTAGTTCATTTGGTGTTGTTGCTCACTCACAAGGTGGAGCAGCCAGTCTTCATTTATACACTTATTATTGGAGTGGCTTAGACTACTCAACTGGTAACCGCATGATTCAAACTGTTGGAACACCTTATCAAGGAACTCCTTTAGCAGGAAACTTAGCTGCTTTAGGTAATATCTTTGGCGCAGGCTGTGGGTACAATTCTAACTTAACCACATCAGGTGCTTCATCTTGGTTAGCTGGAATTCCAACATGGGCCAGAAGCGAAGTGAACTATTACACCACTTCATTTAGCACTAAATGGTGGAGATATGACTACTGTAATATAGCGACTGATTTATTCCTAAGCGACCCAGAAGATGGTGTGATAGAAAAATCTCGTGGTCAATTAAGTGGTGCAAGTAATCGAGGCCACAAAACGGGTTGGTGTCATACTGATGGTATGCGTGATACGGGCCAAGCACGTGATAGCGGCAGAAATTCAACCATGAGCAGTAATGCAAGAAGATAATTAAACTATTGTCATTGAATAATAAGGGTTTCCATGTGAAACCCTTTTTTTTTGACAATGATTTTAATAATAGCGTATAATTTGCGACTGATATTTTATATAGAATTAAATGAAAGAAAACTGGCTACCTCATATTACCGTTGCAACCATAGTTGAAAAAGATAATAAGTTTTTGATGGTGGAAGAAGGTTTACACGGTAAAAAACTCCTTAACCAACCTGCTGGACATTTGGATAAGGGAGAAACACTGATCGAGGCAGCGATTCGGGAAACCATGGAAGAAAGTGCTTGGAAAGTTAAAATATCACACATGATTGAGCTCGCCCAATGGACCTCTCCACACAGTGATACGCATTTTTTAAGAGCATGTTTTGCAGGCATTCCCATAGAACACTTCCCTAATTTAGAATTAGATGAAGGCATCATTAGAAGCCTTTGGATGAGTCGTGAAGAAGTCAAACAGAATATGCATCGACTGAGAAGCCCTCTTGTATTACACCACATTGACCACTATATAGCTGGCAAGAAATTTGATTTAGACTTTTTTAGTTATTATGACAAAGAAAAACAAACAGACTAATGTCATAGTCGGCATGTCAGGAGGCGTTGATTCCTCTGTCAGTGTTGCCTTACTTCAGCAACAAACATATGCAGTTGAAGGCATGTTTATGAAAAATTGGGAAGAAGATGACACCCTTGAAGTATGCAGTGCTGATGAAGATGTTAAGGATGCCCAAGCGGTTGCAGATAAACTTAAAGTAAAACTGCATTTACGTAATTTTGCCTCTGAATATTGGGACTTTGTGTTTGAAGATTTCTTAAATGAATACAGAATTGGACGCACTCCCAATCCCGATATCTTATGTAATCGAGAAATCAAGTTCAAAACCTTTTTAGAAAATGCCCAAGATTTGGGTGCGGATTTTATGGCAACTGGCCATTATGTTGATAAAGATTATCATGATGGGAAATTTAGGCTATTAAAAGGCAAAGATAACAACAAAGATCAAAGTTATTTTCTTTATACCATCACACAAGAACAATTGGCTTTTTCTTTATTTCCACTGGGGAAAATAGAAAAGCCTAAGGTCAGAGAAATAGCCCAAGAATTAGACTTAATAGTGCATGATAAAAAAGATTCTGTGGGTATTTGTTTCATAGGCGAAAAGAACTTTCAAAAATTTCTTGCGTCATACTTGAAACCAAACCCCGGAAATATTGTTAATGAGAAGGGCACTGTAATCGGCAAACATACTGGATTGATGTATTATACCATAGGGCAAAGACAAGGATTAGGCATTGGCGGTGTGAAAGATGCTCCAGCATTACCCTGGTTTGTTGCAGCAAAGAACCACAAAGACAATGAATTAATTGCTATTCAAGGTGGCGATAATCCCTTGTTAGAATCACAAACATTAATTGCAAGTGACCTCAACTGGATTTCTGGTAAGCAACCTGATTTCCCAATTAAATGTAAAGCAAAAACACGATACAGACAAAGTGATCAAGATTGCCAAATCAGTTTAAATAAGGACGGAAATATCGAGGTTTCTTTTACTCATAAACAAAGAGCTGTTACACCCGGACAATCTGTTGTCTTTTATGATGACAATGTCTGTCTAGGTGGTGGCATAATTCAATACACAGATACACTCTCGCAAACATGCGAATTTACTAATAAATGATAGAAACATTATGAAAAATAGAACTATTGCATTAGCAGGCGTATGTCAAGCCGCTTATTTTGCCAACGAATTAGCCAGCACAGGAAAAGTCAGAGATCAAAATGGTTTTGAAGCCTTGATTAATAGTTTATACATCATTGATTGTGACGATATCAGTGAAATATATGGCTCAGATATGAGCAATTTAAATTCAGGATTAAAAACTGTCAGCTATGCCTTTAATCGAGACCCTGATTATTTAACTGTCCTCAAATATACTCTCACATTATTGACTTTAGAAAGAAAATTAAATAAACGCTTTGATTATCTCGAAAAAATCCAAAAAGGCATTATCGACTCCAAATTATTACAGTTACCAGAAGATCCTATCACGCCAGCTGTTATAACTAAACTGGCCAATGTTTACAGCTCTACTGTTAGTTTACTTCAACCAAGAATCATCTTAAACGGTAAACCCGAACATTTAAAACAAGCTGTCATAACTGAAAAAATACGTTGCACCCTACTCGCAGGCATTCGTTCAGCAGTCCTTTGGACACAAATGGGTGGCACCCAATGGCAGTTATTATTTAAAAGAAAGTTATTAGTTGAAACAGCAGCTGAATTAAAAAGAATGGTTTAGACTCAATAGTCTTATTAAAATGAAGACAAAAAATAATGTCTCAAGCGTATTTAATAAATATGCTCAAAAATACCAAGACAAATACATGGATGTCGCTTTGTATAAAGATTCTTTAGATTTATTCTGCAAGCTAGTTAACCCACCCAATGCAAAAATTTTAGACATAGGTTGCGGTCCGGGTAATGTCACTCAATATCTGTTAAATAAAAATCCACAGTTCGATATATTAGGCATTGATTTAGCTAAAAACATGATTCAATTGGCTCAAATCAATAATCCAGAAGCTCGATTTAAAGTCTTAGATTGTCGCAACATAAGCACTATTGAGGAAACCTTTGATGGCATTATGTGTGCTTATTGTTTGCCCTATCTCAATGTTAATGAAACTGAAGAACTGATAAAAGAAGCATCAAATCTTCTCAACAAGAATGGAGTCATATATTTGAGTAGCATGCAAGATGATTATGCCAACTCAAGATTACAAGGACCTAGTTCTAATGGTGATGAGCAAATGTTCATGTATTATTACCAATTACAGCAATTGCTAGAATTATTAAACAAATATAACTTGAGTTCAATCAAGACCTATCAACTTAACAATCCTCAACAATCAGAGCCCTCTATAAAAGATTTAGTTATAATTGCCAGTAATAGTAACTAATTAGCTTGACCGATTAAATTTCATTGCTAAAATATCATGTATCTCTAAATCAAGATATAAAGATGAATATAGCATCGGTATTTAAATTACTGGCAGATGATACACGGCTCAGGTTACTTCTTCTGTTAAAAGAAAATGAACTAACTGTTGCCGAATTATCTTCAACATTACAATTGGCTCAGCCACGCATATCCACACACCTTGCAAAGCTCAAAGAGCAACAATTTGTTTTGGGCCGAAAAGACGGCGTATCAACTTATTATCGATTAAATACCCATGTTATTTCACAACAATATGAGAGCATATGGAAATCACTTATTATCGAAGGAAAAAATGATTCTATCGTCATCCAAGATGCATCCAGACTAAAGCTGGTTTTATCAGAACGCGCAAAAAATAAAAACTGGGTTGATTCAGTAGCTGGTGACATGGAAAGACAGTATTCACCTGGCAGAAGCTGGGAAGCCACCACCAGAGCCTTAAGTTATTTACTCGATTTAGGTGATGTTCTGGACATAGGATCAGGCGATGGTGTATTGGCTGAATTATTACATGAAAGAGCGGATAAATATACTTGCATTGATAGCAGTAAAACAATCATTAAAGCTGCACAAAAACGTCTAAGCCATGCCAATAACATAAATTTTATTGTGGCTGACATGCACAAGATAGGTATTCAAGAACACTTTGATACCGTTTTTTTATTGCATGTTTTGACCTATTCAAATCAAGCAAAAATTGCCATTGAACAAGCCAGTTCACGTTTAAATAAAGGTGGCAAAATACTTATTTCAACCTTAAACAAACATTCTCATACGGATATAGTCAAAGATTTTGGACATGTGAATAATGGCTTTGCCCCAGAAGAATTAAAAGCCATGGCAAAAGAAGCAGGATTAATCAATATCCAAACCAAAGTGACTTCTAAGGAAAACCGCACACCGCATTTTGAAGTCGTTACACTTGAAGCAATAAAGAATTAAATAACAGAATCCATCAATATAATATGAATACAAAACAAAAACTTATCGAATTATTAGAACGCAGAATATTATTATTAGATTCAGCGATGGGAACAATGATTCAAGCGCACAAATTTAATGAGAATGATTTTAGAGGAAATTTATTTTCAGAACATGAAATGCCACTTAAAGGCGATAATGATCTGTTATCTTTAACTCAACCTGATGCCATTTTAAATATTCACCGCGCTAATTTAGAAGCCGGATCTGATTTATTAGAAACCAATACATTCAATGCCACACAAATTGC
>JBGCFT010000040.1:0-17133 GCA_045107085.1 Marinicellaceae bacterium
GGAAAAATAATTCCATGGTCATTGGGTAATTGGAGGCAAGCATGCCCAATTGAATCAATTCGTAAAACTTCATCATTGCGGCTGTTATAAACAAAATAGCGCCACTTTTCCTCCTTGTAAGGCAAAATCTTTAACAAAATCAGGGCATCCATTTTAGCATAATGAATTTCAGCATCCTCTAACGATTGATTGGCTTCATCTACTAATTCTCTGTATATTCCTTCTCCATCTTCTGTATTGTTTTCAATTTTGACTGTCAGATCACCTCCGACAGTTTCAACGAAGACTTCGTCAAAAATTGAAACATGCGGGTGTTTGCCTTGAACATAATCTTCTCTTGTGGCTTTATGCCATTCAAAATCATATGTTGGTGGCAATTCAATATCCCTTTCACCCCGGTCATCTATGTACTTAGTTTTATCATTTTCGATTGCCCAACGAAAAACTCGAATATCGCCAATTTTCTCACCAATTTGAAAAGCAGCCATCAGTTTTTGATTAACCACTCTTAGCTGAATTAGCTGGGCTTTTTTGTAATAACTGTAGAGCTCTAAGAATTGTTTATTAAATAATGGATCCGCTAAAAAACTGCCTTCAATGGGTTCTTCTTTTACTTCAAATTTTCCTTCAGACTCATGCAAACTATACAGCGCAAAAACATCTGATATCTTGGTTTTTTTCTTCAATCCAATGAAAACATTATAACCAAATAGCAGTTGTCCATTGATGCGGACAATGTCTCTGGGAGTGCAGTTGTTTTCAGTTCTTACACGAACACGATCAATCACTTCCAGTAGCGTTTTACCAAATTCTTGTTCGCGTATCTGGTTTAACGCAATGATTTGTTTTTCAAGTTGTTTGTTCTGTTCTTCAAGTCGTTTTCGAATCAAATCATATGATCCGCCATCGGCCACGGCTTGATTAATTGTTTTGTTTTCTTCAGCCATTATTTATCCTGATAAAATTAATCTAAACTGAGCTGAATGCAACCTGGTTACACTCAGCCCTCTGATCCAATCTAAGTTTTATGATTCGCTTGGATCAGTTTCGTCAGTTTTAGATATTTTCTTGATTAATTTAGTTACTGTATCTTTATCAAAACCTTTTCCTGCGCCCAAACTCATGACTTTGCTGACAGCTGCTTGCAATACATCACTTTTGCCAATGGCTCCATCAATGGCTTTGCCCACTGATAACGAACTCATGAATTTCTCTAAGAAATCTCCATTACCACCAACAATATCGATATTGGCTTCTTTCAGTGCTTCTGCCAATACTCTGGCTTGGGTTTCAGCAATGCCAGTATTCGCATCTATGGCTTTCATGTTTTCGACATGTGACATATCTAGACCCATGCGGAACTCTTCGTGCTCACGTGCTTTATCATCCATAGTGGCTAACGCAGCAAATTTGTCTTTTAAACCTTTGGCTTCTGCCGCATATCTCTGCTCTATTACCTCTGCTTCTGCTGCGCCACGTTCTTTAATCGCTTGAGCTTCAGCTACTTGAATATTGACTGCAACCATGGCTTGTTGTTCTTCACCTTCCGCATCGGCTTCTTTGACTCTTACATTGGCCATTCCTATTTCTTCTGCACCAGCAGCTTCGGCTTTAAATTTACTGGCCATGATGGCGGCTTCAGCTTCACCTTGTTTTTGATTGGCTTGTGCTTTGGCTTCTATGACTTTGGCCTCTGCTAATCCAGCAGCGGCTACTTCTTCTCTGACACCTTCTGCTAATCTAATTTTTGCATCGGCTTCTTTTGATGCAGATTCTCGAGCAGCTTCTGCTAAAGTAATGCGCTCATTAGCTCTGTGTTTAGCCGTTGTTTCTTGTGCTTCAGCGGCTTTGATTTCTTTAATTAACTCTTGCTCAGCTTCAGATTCTGCCAAAATAACCTGTGCTTTTTTGTTGCGACTGGCTTCTTCAACTACGCGTAATTCTTTAATTTGTTCTTCTTGTTCTGCCACAGTTTTTTCAACTGAAATCCGTTCGCGAACAACATCTGCTATGTTTTTCTTTTCAACTTCTATGTCTTTTTGTTTGTTGATTTCTTGTAAAGCAACTTCACGTTCTCTTGTTACAACTTCTAATTGTCTGACTTTGGTGACTTTTTCTTCTTCTATCGCCACTGCTCTCATACGGTTGTTAGTGGCTACCTCTACCTCACGCATTTTATTTTCTTCCATCACCATAACTTCTTGTTCTGTAGCGATTCTGGCTGATTCAGATTTTAAACGTTCTTCACTTTGAATTTTTTCTTTTTCAGCCAGTTCCCTTGCCTTAACTGAAGCAATTTCACGTTCTTGTTTGGCTGTAGCATCTGCTTCAATTCTTTCTAGTTCTAATATGCGCTCTCTGGCTTCAACATTTCTTTTTTTAATTTTTGTCTCTTCTTCACGTTCAAAATCATTGGTTAAAATATGTTGCAAAGTAGTTAACTCTGTAATTTTTCTGATACCTTGGGCATCTAAAATATTGCTTGCATCTAATGCAGACATTGGCGTTTGTTCCAAGTAATCGATAGCAGCATCTTCAAGTACATAACCATTGAGGTCTTTACCAATCACATCTATGATTGCATCTCTAAACTTGTCTCGTTCCTCATAAAGTTCTTCAAACTCTAATTTTTTACCCACAGTTTTTAAGGCTTCAGAGAATTTGGCACTGAACAGCTCTTCAATTGTTTCTTGTTTTGAAGCGCGGTCACAACCAATGGCTTGTGCAACTTTTAAGACGTCTTCTTTGGTTTTATTGACCCGCACAAAAAAGGTTACTTTGATGTCAGCTCGAATATTATCTTTACAAATTAGCCCATCTTTATCTCGTCTATCAATTTCGATTGTCTTTAAGGAAATGATCATGAATTCTTTTTTATGAATGACAGGCCAAACGGTTCGTCCGGTAAAGGTCACTTCAGGTGTATCTTTCATGGTATTGACAATCATCGCTTGTCCTTGTTCTACCTTTTGGTAAAACTTCATCACGATTAATCCCAATCCTATCAAGGCCAATACAATGACACCTGCCCACATGCCAATGGCAATTAATAAATCACTGTTCATACGTTTTTTCTCCTGTTTATATTATTTTTTTAACAACTGGTGTTGTCGTTTTTTAAAATCTAAATAATGGTCAAAATTTCTATAACACCATTTAAACCGTTTTTTTAATTTTATAGCTTCCATCTTCTTCGTTGTATTCAACTAGAATAACTGAATCTCCTTTTTTAATTCCAAGTGCTTCTTCAGCTCTCACATCAAATATCATACCAGCCCCTCCATCATCATATGTGGCTTGACCAAATCTGTTTGTCACGGTGCCCGTTTTAACAGTGCATACACTGCCAATTAATGAGGATTTCATGACTGCATCATGGGTAATAAATAATTTTTTTATGGGTTTAATGCTCCAAGAAGTTATTGGAATAGCTAACCCAAAACTGAGCACCAATAAAACAAAACCAAGAATTAATTTAATTAAATCTATTGTAATCATTGGATAAACTAGCGATACGATAACATAACAAACCAACCAAGAATAAGCCACTAGGATTGAGACCACTACTGTTACTGGAACACCAGTTAAACCCCATTTCAATAAAAAACCAGTGACTCCTTTTAAACCTGTCGCATTGGAATCAATATCTGTGCCAATGTCACCATCAATTTCTAAATCAAGATCAACATCAAAATTTACATCAAACATTTCAATATCGACAGCGCCCAATACAGCCAACAACCAATAACAAATAATAATCGCCATCAGAAATGTGTAGACGATTATGGGGAAACTGGTGATGTTACTTAAAAATACTTCCATTATTTGTTCTCAATTAGATTGTTTTTAACATGAGACACTAATTTTTCTGCGGCTCTGCGTTTGACCTCAACTGGGTCTTTTGTATTTAACTGATAAGATTCAGCTAAAAAAGTTAAATCTTCATCAGATAAAGAAATGGATAATCTTAACCTTTTCGGTTTGCGTGAGGTTTTTAGTCCCAATATCTGTCTGATTCTGTCTGATGGATTAATGTTTCTGTCTAATGCTTCTTTACGAATAACATATTGCACTTGTTCACCCACATCAAATGCTACTTGTGTTGCCTTAATTGCTTTAATTTCATTTTCCCACTTCTTTGGGATTTTTCGTTTTTTATCAGACATTTAATTCATTAGTCTTTTTGTTTTATTCTCTCAATAATATCTTGAGCTGTTGGTGTCAATTCTTGCCTGAATGTCACATCTGTCTTCCCTTCAATTTGATGGGTATTGAGTTCTTTATTATGAGGCATTTTTAATTTTTCACTTTTATTTTTTTGCTTTTTTCTTATCCTATTTAGTGATTGATTAGCTGAAAGTATATTGTTATCAGCTCCTTCGATATTACGAACAATCGTTTCTGTGGCTTTTTGAATGTTTTCTGTGGTTTTTAACATACTCAATTGCCTTCCAAATTCTTTCAATTCTCGTTCAGAAATTTCCAGTTGTTTTTGCAAATAAGATATGTGCGAGTTTATTTCTTTAAACGTTTCAAGTTGCAATGCTTTAGCATGTTCTAAGTCAACTACTTGATCGGCAAAATCCATTAATTGAGCTTTATCATTATTGGATAATTCTTGTGCGATTAACAATTCTTTTTGTGCTATTTTTTCTTGTGTGATTTCTAAAACATTGACAGATTTTTTCTTTTTTATCATCATTTGGTTCAATGCTTGCTTGGCTTCATTTAATTTAAATTTTGCATCATCAAATGACTGCTGGAGTTTTCCTGAACCACCAGAATCCATGACAGCTTCTTTAAGCTCTTGCGATTCTGTCCTGATTGTGGCCAATATTTTTTTTAATATATTGACACCTGAAAATTTATCTTGACTCATATCAAAAAGTCCTCCATCGCAAAAACTACATCTAATGCATTTTCATTCAATGTCACTACTTCTTCTACTAGTTTTTCAAAATCTGATGTCACAGATAAAGCACCAAATAAAACATACCTGTCACCGACTCGAGCATAAGAGGATAATGGAATTGAAATACTGGTATCCAGCATCATTTCCAACATTTCTGATCTGCTGTCTTTAATGATTTCAGCTTCAGACCAAAGATAAATTATACAAATAATTTGTATATCAGTTTTGGTTACAAAAACCGGAAAGCCATCAAATCCAGCCATTTCAATTTGCAATACTTCCACTTCTCCACTGATGTTTTGACAATCAAAAGTATAACCTTCAGTGGTTCTAAATTGTGATAACCTCATGGCGAAATCGGCTAAATTCATCTTGTGGGAATCTCCTCTAATCTAAAAATCAATAATGACATAATATGTCAAAGCGACATATTATGTCAATGTGCATTTAGTCACATTGTGAAATAATTTTATTGTTAAGATTCAGAAGTAAGTGAATTACTGGATGATTTTTGTGTTTCATCCAATTGGTTTAAAGCCATTTCAATTTTTTGACGGGCTTGAATAAGTTTTTGATTGAGCATGCGATTATTGATATGGGGTTTATCTTTTGTAGTCTTTGAATAATCTGATTGCTTCAAAACAAATAGACTGGCAGTAATTTCTACTGCTGCTAACATTGTCTGATTGGTTTGATCGATGTTTTTGATGTGCGACTCAGCTTGATGGATAAACAAATCTAATGTCATTAGTGTCTGTCTTGCTATGAGGAGTTGTTGTTGAAGCTCGATAATACGATTATGTAATTGAGGAAGAATCTCACTCTGTATTAGTTCTTGTGAAGCTTTACTCATGGATTGATTCAATTGCAGTTCTTGAGCCATTCTTGTATCAAGTTCACTTAATATGTCACAATAATTTTCTAATAAAACCAGGTGTTGGTCCATTTTTATATGTTCTGGAACAAGCAAAGACATTTCATTTTTTAAGGTTTTCTTAATTTTTTCTAGTTTGCTAGTAATTGTGAGTATTTGAGACTTTTGGCTTGGATAGGATTCTAACCACATTTCCCAAACAGTCTCTTTAATTGAAAACAAAAGCTTAAACTGATTGAACAAACGCATCCATAAGGTATGTTTTGGTGGTTTAATTTTCAAAACATGTTTATGTAATTGCTGAATCAGCTTTGTTGATTTTTCTTTTCCAGATAAATCGTGAATTTGATTTTCTAATAGGCGGCTTAAGCCTGTATTGCTTTGCCAAAAGGATTGCTGTTGTTTTTGGCCTAATTTTGATACCAATTGTTTTAACTGATTGATTTGATCATAGTCACTTGCATCTATAGCTAATAAATATGAAACCCATTCTTCAGTATATTGATTAGCATATAAAACAGGGTTGTTTTTATAATCCTCTTGATTTACCTCCAGCAAAGTTAATTCATGATTTGTCAAAGTCTCATTCATCAGACAAGTATACATGTGACCTTGAATTTATAAAACACATAATTAATTTCACTGGCATTTCTAAAAAATCAAATCAGAAAATATTAAATGTTTTATAGTCTGAACATTTGTTCGTGATATTTGATAAAATAAATACAATGAAAATATATTTATTGACACATGAAAGAGAATTAAATCGGGGAACAAATACTGGAACCCTAGCCATGAATGAATCAGATGGAATTATCGAAAGAGTCATCTGGAGTAGAGTTGCACCTGATAAAAATATTGTTGAACTGGTAAAGTCTAATCAAGCATCTCTTTTGTACCCTGTTGTAAACGAGCCACATCACGATATAAAACAATTTAAAAACATTATAATATTAGATGCCACATGGCAAGAAGCCAAAAAAATGTACAATCAAAGTCCTTATCTAAAATTAGCTAAAAAATCATTAATTGAAACTCAATATCAGTCGAAATACCAGTTAAGAAAAAATCAACCCACAGGTGGATTATGTACAGCAGAATGCATCATCGAAATTCTCAAAACACATCATCATAAAAATTTAGCTGATAAAATTTTTGATAAATTTATCGAATTCAATACTAAAAAATAGCACTATTTAAATTTTATTATTGAGATATCTTAAAGACATCTAAACTTGTTTTTGTGCGCTAGATTGCCCGAGAAATGCTCAAGGTCAATTCATTTAAAACATGAGTCTATGTATTATAAATGATTGTTTTTGAATAAATCAGAGTAATATATTTTGCAGCATCATAATTCTTGGCTCATGTTATGAGATTGAATATAAAATGTTGAAAATTGTTTTTGTGCGCTAGATTGCGCTAGAAATGCGCAAGGTCAATTTATTTAAAACATAAGCCTATGTATTATATTTGTTTTTAATTAATTAAGAGTGATATATTTTGTAGCATTATAATGCTTGGCTATTGTTATGAGATTGAATATAAATTGTTAAAAACTTATTTTTGTGCGCTAGATTGCGCTAGAAATGCTCAAGGTCAATTCATTTAAAACATGAGTCTATGTATTATAAATGATTGTTTTTGAATAATTGAGATTGAGTATTTATAGCGTGATATAGCGTACAAAAAATTGGTGGGCTCGGGCAGGATCGAACTGCCGACCCCCTCGATGTCAACGAGGTGCTCTCCCCCTGAGCTACGAGCCCTTCAAATGGTGCTATATTGAGATAAAAAAACCCCGAAATCTTGGGGAAAATTTCGAGGTTGCAAATAATAGCTTTAAGGAGGGTTTATTACAAGCTATTTTTGATATTTTAATGTTTTGCTTTGTTTATCACGAACAACTTTCATTTCGATATCTTCTTGTGCATCCACATTAATTATTTGTTTTATAACATCTTTTGGTGATTCAACTTGGTAACCATTAACAGATTTAATCACATCACCATCTTGGAGATTAAAAACGTTAGCATCATCTACATGCAAAACCAATACACCGCCTTGGGTATTAAAATATTTTGACAAACCATCACTCATTGAGCTCATTTCATGGTGTTTTCCTAATAATTTTGAAGTACTTTTACCATCAGAGATAAAAAAGTTCATTTTGTCTAATTTTTCAGGAAACACCATATGAATATCATCTGTATTCAACTTAAAGTCTCCATCTTTTCCATCAAAAACCATGACTTTAATCTTAGATAAATCACCAACATCATTATGCAACTGTTCAACCCATTTATAATTACCACCAGCACCTTGCATTAGATCGACTTGCATTGCAGATTTATCTAATAATCTGGCTTGTACATCAAATGTAATTTCCTGACCAGCCCGTTCAATCACCACCTTTACAATCTCTCCATCATCAAATTTAGGTAATTTATTATAATCCATATCACTTCTATCTACTTCTTTGAGCATACTTATGCCATCGATAGATTTAACTATATCGCCCACTAAAATCCCTGCATCCTTTGCTCCACTTTTTTCCATAATTTTAGTTAAATGCCATCCGTCACTTTCTACATTTGCAACTAATCCCAAAGAAGCGTTATTGTCATCTGAAGTAAATATACTGTTTTTAATAATTTTAACATTTTTGCCATCTTCACTTATCCATTCTTGAACTGAAGACTCATCTAAATCAAGGCCTTGTAAATCTCCGACTTTTTCCATAATAATATCTATGTCAATATCTTCTGCAAATTCAGATTCTGCATCAAAAAACATCATCTTATGACCTGACACCGTTTCAATGTCGGTATCTAAATGTATGACCTTCATCTTACCGCTGGCTTTAAACTCTTCGATTTCTTCTAGTGAAAGCTCTTTTCCATTAACAATAATAGTTTCGGAAATATTTTCACCATCTTTGTCTATGATAACTTCAATCTCTTCATCATCGTCACTGAATAAACTTTTTTTGACGACTTTAACTTGTTTGTTAACATGGACTTGATCAGAATCATCGCTTTTAATCATAACCACTTGATGTTCAGTACCATTATGTCCGTCACGGTTTACATAAATAGTTTTCATTTTGCCGTTGGCTTCAAACTCTTCAATCTCTTCATCACTGAGTTCCTTACCATTAACGATGATTTTTTTAGTTATCTTCTCTCCGTCTGTATCCACTATAACCTCTATGTCTTGTGAATGTGATTTTGAATTATCATCGGCGCTGGTTATATAAGACCAGCTAAATAATGCAATCATAATGAGTAATTTCTTTTTCATAATAATGTCCTAAGTTGTTAAATAATATATGGTTTGACTTTTTGGTAGTCAGGTTTTTCATTGATTTTTCGTTGTAACAAGACTAAATCGCCTAATAAATCGAGCTTGGCAGCCATTAACTGAGATTTAATTTGCTTGTCTTGGGTTTGCTGTATATCTTTATCAAGTTTTACTAAGTAACTTTCGATATTAACAATTCTTTCAGTAATCATAGATCCAGGCGGTGAATAAACAGGAGTCTCTGCTACCAACAACTGCTCTAGTTGTATGGTTCTTTTAACCAATTCCTGTATCAACAAATCTTTTTCATCAATGTGCTTATTCTGAGTGATAAACATCACTCCCAAAGCCAAAACAGCGACAAATGAAAGCACTGAAAATACTTTATGCTTTTGAATAAATTTGTCTTTATGAAGATCCCTTTGAATGTCATCAAATATATCCATAGGCATTTTAGCCTGTGGCATTTGTTGTAATTGTTGAGATAAGTTGTTCATATTTTCATCTAATGGCTTCATAACCACCACCTTTTTTTCTGAGATAAGTTTGGGCTACTTTTTTGGCCCTGGATAAATGGGTTTTGGAGAAACTCACAGTTTTTCCGTGCATTTTTGCAATTTCTTGATGACTGAGACCCTCTACTTCGTATAACCATAATACGGACCTTGATATTGCAGGAACTTTACTGAGAGCAAATTCCAGGCTAGACATCGTCTCATTGGCATCTTTGTCTATCACTTTTTCTTTAAAATCAACATTCGTAATTAAGCGAGCGTTCTTTTTTAGGTAACTCAAGGTGGTATTGATTGAAATTTTTCGAATCCAAAATCCCAACAGTTCTTGTGATTTATTTTGATTAATCTTAGTAAATACCTTAATAAACACATCTTGAGATATATCTAGTGAATCTGATTTATTGTGTGTTATTCTAAATATCAAATTGTAAACAGCATTTGAGTACACTTCGTATATCTTTTTCTGAGCCACTGTTTTGTTTTTACAGGCTGCTTTAAAAGTAAATTCATCAATTTGTAAGTTAAAATGGCTCAAAATATTCAATTATTTTTATTGTTTGTTACTTATAAGACTAATGCACTCAAGAAAGGTCGCAAGAATATGACTAAAAAATGAAAAAATATATTATTTCATATGTGTTATTAATTATAACATTGATGATTTCAACTGTTTTTGGTTTGTTGTGGTTATTTCATTTTTACATCAAACAACCTTGGCCTAATGAAGCGTTTTATATTTTAACAACAATGTATATCATTATGATTGGTAGCACATGTTTAATTTTTAAAACCACAGAACTTCAAACAATACATAGTCATATTGGATTTCATAAATTTAAATTAACAGGCGTTTTATTGGCAATAATACTGGCCATTATCATTTGGATTTGTGATTATTTTTTTCAATCAAACTGGTTGATGATAGATTTAAAACAAGAAGCCAGGGATTGGTACCTTAAGCAAAACAATCTTCAACTGACTTTTTTGACCAGTGTTATTTTGACACCAATCATTGAAGAGATGTTATTTCGTGGCATATTATTAAAAAGTTTTAATTTATATTTAAGTAAATTTTGGACGACAATTATTATATCTTTTTTGTTTGCAATCATTCATTTTGAAGTTTTACAAATCCCAACATTATTTTTTGCCTCTGCCTTATATGTCTGGTTAACATTTAAATACAAGAGCATTATTCCTGCAATTATTGCCCATGTTATGAATAATTGTTTTACATTTTTTTATTACATTGCTATGTCTTAGTATATAATTTCTTTATTTGAGGGATTTAATATGAAAATAAACATCATTCTAATATTAATTATTTTAGGTACAATGACGCACTCCCATGCAGGAGATGAGCCCGAAGTCCCTAGCCGTGAAGAGTGGGCGCAAGCCATGTTAAATGCTGTTGGCAACAGTGGCCCCAGACTCAATCAAATGATTCGCGCACTGGCTGCTTATTGCGCATCATCTGAAGAAACTTATTTTACAGGTTTAGATGGCAATTGCGATGGTTTATATATTGCTGGATTAAATGGCAACGGTACAGTGATAAAAACAGTATTAAGACGATTACGACCAAGAGAGGTAGTACAATCTGCCCGCACATCTGCTGAAATAGTGGCGACTCAACAAGCCAACATTGCCACCAGAATGACACAAGTTCGAAATGGAGCTGGTAACAGCCTAGCTGGACTTCAACTTGAAAACCATTCTAAAAATTTATCACCGCAGACATTAACTTATCTGAACAATAACGAAGGTAGCTCTAACGCAAATGAATTTATTTCGCCATGGGGATTTTTTATGAATGGTCAAATTTCTTCAGGAGATTTTAGCTATGCTGATGCCAATGATGAAGGTTTTGATTTTGATACAAAAGGCATCACTGCAGGTGTAGATTATAGACTGAGTTCTAGAACACTCATAGGTCTTGCAATAGGCTATGCAAATTTCGATTCAGATATCGCTGAAGATGCTCAAATGCAATCAACATCTCTGACTTTATCTGCTTATGGTTCTTTTAACATCAATTCAAATTTTTACGTTGATGCAAGAGTCAGTAGTGGTCAGCCAGAATTTGATCAATCAAGATCTATAAATTTTGTCATAGATGGTCAAGAAACAAATACATCTGCGATTGGAGAAACCGATGGTTCGCAACAGTCAGTTGTCTTTTCAACTGGTTATCAAATCAACGCAAACGGATGGCAATTAACGCCCTCTGCCAGTCTAGAATATTCACAGTCTAAAGTTGATCAGTTCATTGAGTCACAAGCTGGTGCTTGGAATGTAGGATTTAGTGAACAAAACTTTGAAACAACGCGATTAACATTAGGATTTCAGGCCAATAAAGTCATCAGTTTAACAAACGGTGTCTTGATACCATCAATGGGTTATTCTTATATTAATGAAAATCAAGACGGAGATGATTTCATCAAAATGCGGGTTTCTGGCATGCCTCCTGGTGAATTCTTTCTGGTTGAAACTGGCTTTAATGATGAAAATTACAGCACAGCACATTTGGGACTTACTTTTGTCAGCTCTAGAGGCAAACAAGCTTTTATACAATATTCAGAAGTTTTTGGATGGGAAGGATTTGATCGCAGCAGTTTAAACTTTGGAGCAAGATTTGAGTTTTAAATGCGATTGGTTTTAATAAATTGCATTTTTCGTTGTTCAGATTCTCTGTTATATTGATACCTATAATAAACAGCATAAGGGATTTGTAAAACGAAAAAAACAATGTAAGTTAACAAATAAATATTGATTAAAAAAGGGTAATCTGAAAATAAGGAATCTTTCATAAGAATAAAGGCCAATGAAAGTGGTAACATCATTGTATATAAAAATTTCATGCCTTTAACAATGCGGTTTTTACTTAAGTTTGAAGTTTGCACAGAGTTTTTCATAAATAAACATTAGCACATAACTAGAATCAAGTCTAATTGTAGGGTGTTTCTGACCATTGTTTTATCACAGCAATGGCAGATAGGCGGTGCATTAAGGCATAAGATTGAAACAAATTATTGTCCATTTTCACACTAACTTGTGCCTGATACCATTGGTTCGAAGTATTGATAATTGTGTTTATCGAGCTTTCCTGTCGCCCCAATCCAAGATCTCGTATGGTTGGATGATTAAAAAATTCTTGCAGTGATTTATGAGATGCATTGCCATCATTGTATAAATTCACCGCTTCTTTGCTGCTTATTCTGTTATCCAATGATTTCAATAAAAGTGAGCTTGCAGTGTTGACATTAATCTTAGTTGGTTTTGAATTGATAATAGGCAGTACTGTGACATATGACTTTAATCGTTGATAAATTTGTTCATTAATGCCATCTATAAGCTTCAGTTCACTGATGTGAACAAAATGCTGTCCAGCCGTGCGATAGGAAGGCGATCTTGAAAGATAAAAACTATCTTCTGCTCCTTGTGTTAGTGGTATTTGGTTTGGATCAATCCAATCTATAATTTTATCGGCCACTGACAATTCAATTTCTAAATTACCCAGTACTCTGTTAAAGTATTCAAAGCTAACCGGATCAATCGCTCCGTTTATAAATAAATTATTTAAATTAAATTTGCTGTCTAAATCTGTTAATTTTCCTGACAACACGGCATCATCTAATTCAATACCAGTGATGACTTGATTCCACGGTTCAGATCGGTTGTCAAATGTTGCGTTTTCTTCATAATCTAATCGCAAAACATCGACCGCATATAAAGCCATTCCATTGGCATAATGTTTGGCTTGATAAGATGAGCGATTATTGTATTGGCGAGAAATATCTAAAGTATTGTTGAACCAGATTTCTGTCGCCAACAATGTGGCTATGGTTACAACCAATAAAGTCACGAATAGCGCAACGCCTTTTTGTTTTTTCTTATGAGTTGGCATTTTTCTCATAGCAATGGCACCAAAAAATATTTAAATACAGTTTCATCTTGCATAATAATGCTTAATTGAATATTTTTAATCGGCAATTGGCCATTTGGGATAGGCCAGTTTCTGGATTGCTGCCCTGCTAAATTAGTATAATTAATGTTGAGTGTATCGACTTTATCTAAATATTTTCTTTCTTGCCAATTTGGAAAGCTGCCGGAATCTAACATGTCCAAGGATCTGCGATAAAGACTATTTTCTCGCACAAACCATTGAACTTTTTGTAATTCGGAACGGTTCTTATTTAAGGGGTTGGCATGACCGTTTCTATTGAATAAAATGGACGAAAAATTTCCTTGAATGGCATCAGATCTTTGTCCCAACTCATCTTTAGAAGACCGGTTTATGAAGGCATGAAAATCTTTGTTAATTTGTTGAGAGGTTAAGAGTTCTTGTCGTAGATTTTTTGCCACAGAATCAGTGAGTATTTTAGCATCAATCAAGCCATTTAAACTGGCATAAGCAATGCCAGATATAATCACCATCAAGGTCATTGCAATTAATAACTCTAACAAGGTCATACCCGAACTTTTTTTTGAAGAAATCAATGCCATTTGAATGCCACTAATTGAGCTGAAGAATAGTCAAAATCATTATCTAGACTGACCAAAACATCCATTCTGTATATGTTACTGTTGTTAGTTTCAGCAATGGTTATTTGCCAAAACCAATCGTCATTGCCGTTTTCTTGTTTTCCATCTATTACGCCAACATTAACTTTTTCTTGCAAGTATTGTAGTAGTACATTATTGGCAACCATTAATGCCCTGTTTTTTTCACGTAATTCAATTAAAGTTTCCGCTCGATTTGAACCAACAGTGATGATAGCAGTTAATGCCACAGTCAAAATAACCAAACTGACAATCACTTCCAATAATGTAAAGCCATTCGTTTTATGCTTCTTTTTCATCTAACCATCGGCCATCTATTTGCCACAAATCAATTGTTTCTAATAAATAGAGATGTTTTTCTGTAACATCTGATATCACTAATTCAAAAGGGCTGATTTTACCACTGCTGTCACATAAAATTTGTGGGATTTCCGCTTCTTCCTCAGGCAAAATAACTGAGGCTCCATCAATTCTTAAGGCCAAGAGCAAGCCTTCAGAGATTTCTTTAGGGAATAAAACTTCATTCTCTTGAACATCTAACCATTCTTGATTAACAAATTGACTAAAAACATAACCACTTTGGTAAAACTTTATCCCATAAGGTATATTTTGCAATGTTGCTTGATCACATGAATATTCTATTGATGCTTGTAACATTCTGCCTTGTTGTTGAAGCGTTCTTTCTACTGAACCCGAGGCAATCATTTGCACTCCGAGTACTGATAATATAGAGACAATAACCACCACAACTAGTATTTCAATGAGAGTAAATCCAGATAGTTGTTTTTTAAGTATCATCGACTCTATTAACTATTAATTACCAATTTCCCACATCAGCGTTATCGCCTTCACCACCAGGTTGACCATCAGCGCCAAAGGAATAAATATCAATAGCTGAATGATTACCAGGATTAAGGTATTGATAATTGTTACCCCATGGATCTTGAATCATGCGTTCTATATAACCACCGGGTTTCCAATTTTTGGCCAACGGTTGGCCACTGGGTTTACTGACCAAGGATTCTAATCCCTGAGATGTAGATGGATAATTAAAATTATCTAACTTGTATAAGCTCAATGCTTTTTTTAAGTTTTGAATATCCGCTTGGGCTCTGGCTACACGTGCTTTTGAGGGTTGATCTAGAAATTGAGGCACAACTGTAATGGCAAGAATACTGAGTATGACCACTACAATGAGTATTTCTATTAAAGTAAAACCTTTAACTGAAGTTGAATTCATTGATATATATTAATTAAAAATTTAATTATAACCGATAATATTCAATCTCGAAATAGAAATTATAAAGTGGGGTAGATCAAATATACTATTTTAGAGTGCCGCTCATATTTTTTGGGAGATCAGCAAAAAACTTCGCCTGGTTTTTTACAGTCAATAAACTGGTTTTATTTGACCACAGTACTTCACCGCTGTCTTTGTGAATTAAATAAGCTTCACTCTCTGGTCTTGGGGTTTCAGAGTTAAAATTGACTGATGAATCCCACATAGAAGTACTAACACCAAAGCCAATATTAGGCAACATAACTTGTCTTGGTTTATAGACCTTGATAATCAATACAGCTGAATTCGGTTCAATATTTATGGCATTCAATTGTTGCGCATAATTGTTTTTAACATAAGAGCGTAAATCTGACATGACAGCACTCATTGGGCTATTTAATTCTGCTAACAACATTTCAAAACCTTGAATTGTGGCATCATCGAGATTGACACTGCGCACGATATATGGAGCCGATAACAATTGACTTTGTTTTTTCTTATTTAAAAAATGATCCACTAAAAAACTGCGGTCCATAATAAATCCACTGGTTTTTAAACTCTTATCTGATACCCGATAACCTTTTTTCTGTAACATTCCAACTGCCATATCATAAAGCGCATCTTGTTGATTAAGATTCACGTTTTCATCAAAATTCCAATGTGTATCAAACCCTTCCTTAATATTCAGATATTCAACCATGACAGTGACTTGTTCAATATCAACAACTGGCATACTCGGCTTGAGATAGACATAACTGGTTGGAGCACAGGCGTTCAAAACTAATAAAATAAAAACCAAAAATGTGAAATGACGTATTTGCATTTTTTAATTATAATCAAATTGCCAATAAGCGCCATTCAATTTAGAATAAATAGCATGAGATTACACAGAATTTACTATGAATTTGAGTCCAAAATTGGTGATAATGTCTCCATTGAAGGAGACAGAGCGCACTATATGCGCAATGTTCTGCGATTAAAAGCTGGTCGAAAAATCAGAATATTCAACCATTCTAGAGATGAATTTTTAGCATTAATCTCAGCTATAAATAAAAGAGAATTGGTTATTCAGTTGCTTGAATGCATAGATACGATCCCTATTTCAAAGTTAAACATTTCATTAATTCAAAGTCTCAGTAAAGGTGAACGCATGGATTATACAGTGCAAAAAGCCACAGAATTAGGCATCTCAACCATTCAACCCATTACCAGTGAATACTGTGAAGTCAGATTAAAAGGGTCACGATTAGAAAAGAAAATTAAACACTGGCAGAACATTTCAATCAGTGCCTGTGAACAAAGTTTCAGGGCCGATATTCCACAAATCCTCTCTCCAATATCTTTATCAGAATACTGCCAAAATCAGCACCAAGGCATTTTACTAGAACCCGAAGAGAGAAATACAATACAATCTATTGCTCAATTCAAATGGAAAAACTTTGACGTTGTCGTTGGACCTGAAGGAGGTTGGTCAGAAGAAGATTTAAAACAATTAAAAAAAACCGGATTACAAGGCATTCAATTTGGTCCTCGAATTTTAAGAACAGAAACCGTTGCTCCGGCTATTTTGGCTTCAATTCATAGCCTTTGGGGTGATTTTGTAATATAGAGACCATGTATTTTAACAACAATTCTTTTTTTTGAGAAATATGCCTCTTTTTAATTAATACAACGACGAATTTCGTTA
>JBGCFT010000041.1:0-5231 GCA_045107085.1 Marinicellaceae bacterium
CCGATTAAATGGCAATTCTTCACGGTCGCCTGCAAAAAAGTACTGTCTAAAAAATTCTCCTAAGTGTTCAAATATCCACCTAAATCTACCAATAACAGGAAAATTTCTTCGAATCGTATGCTTTTTTTGTGTTTTATCAATGATATACATAATGATGGCAGCCAAAATGAATAGGCCAATAATAAAACCCAAAAATATGACCATCACTTTGATGCTAGAAATTAACCAAGAACTTAACATTGTATACCTCTGAAATAACAAGATTTTAATAAAATGCGATTATATCACTGAATAGTTGTAATAATATTAGAATAAAATTAATATTGTTGTTGAAATATAAAACCCAAGTCCGTATAATCCACGACCTTTATTATTAATCAACATACAAGGTTCTGTCATGAAAGTATTATCATCTTTGAAATCAGCCAAAACACGTAGCCGTGACTGCAAAGTAGTACGTCGTCGTGGCAAGGTTTTCGTTATTTGTAAATCAAATCCAAAATTCAAAGCACGTCAAAGATAAGTTTTTGACTGTTAGATTATAAAAACCCTCATGCTTGAGGGTTTTTTTTTGCTTTAAGTAAACCAAACCCCATTGGTTATTTGACAGTCAATGGAATCTAAAATCATATGGATAACTAAACCAAGTCCTATGTATCTTGTCTTTGGAAAAAAACAGGCCAATATATAGAAACATATAGGTAGAATAGTATGTAGAGGATGGAATCCAATGCTACAGCGGCCGGGGTCGTATATTGGTGTCGCCAATAAATGATCTAAATCGACAAGCATAGTCACAATCATAATGAGAGTGGCTTTTTGCCAGTTTTTACGAAAAAATAATAAACTGATTATGAGTGGAACTATAAAATGGAGTGCAATATGAAGCAATGTTAACTATCTATTTTTTAGCATCAATTATCAATAAACAAGCGACTTTTCGCTCTTCAGCTACCAAAACATTATAAGTGCGAGATGCAGATTTGTTATTCATCACTTCAAAGCCAATTTCTAATTGAGCAATGGGATGCAATAAATTCACATCAGGAAACTCATGTTGAATGCCTGATCCAATGATAACAATTTCAGGATTTGAGGCCAATAAATATTCTATGTGCTGACTTGTCAAATCGTCTATTGAATTGACATGCAAATCAGTCATGAGATTTTCGTTACTAATAATACATGTTTCATAAAACTCATCAGTATTGATGACCAATGAATCATCATTGACAGTTTTTACCAGGTACGATATTGTTTCTTTGTTTTCTATTAACTGCACTTTATTTTATAGACTCAAATCAAATTGTGTTTCTTTTGGGTTTTGTAGAAAAATGGTTAATGTTTGCCCAATAGAATGAATTTTATGCGCTCCAGTTTTAGTCAATATTTCTTGGATAAATTGGGTGCGTGTCTCTTTGTCCATGCGAATCTTTATTTTAACCAGTTCATGTAACTCTAGAGCAATGTCAATTTCATGCATGACATTTTCTGTGAGTCCTTTGTCTGCTACCATAACAACTGGTCGTAAATCATGGCTTAAGCCCCTTAAAAATTTTATAGCGTGTTTATTCATTGGTAATATTTAATATATTAAATTATTATGTTAATGTTGCATTTTAACAGTCTTAAGTTCTATGGCAAGAAGTAAGAGTTCAAATAGCTGGTTACGCGAGCATTTTGATGACCATTGGGTCAAACTTTCTCAAGAAAAAGGTTATCGTGCCCGATCTGCATTTAAATTAGAAGAGTTACATGAAAAAGATGGATTGCTGAGTCATGTAAAAAACATTGTTGATTTGGGTTGTGCTCCTGGTGGTTGGTGCCAAGTCGCCAGAAAAATAGCGCCAAAAAATGCCAGAATAATAGGCATGGATATCCTGGAAATGGAGCCAATTGATGGTGTTGAATTTATTCAAGGTGATTTTCGTGAAGATTCTGTATTAAATGAATTGTTAGAATTGGTTGGTGATGAGAAAATAGACCTTGTGTTATCTGACATAGCCCCCAATTTAAGTGGTACGTTTGCGGTTGATCAGCCTCGTATAATGTATTTGGCTGAATTGGCATTAGATTTTTGTCATCAATGCTTAAAACCAAATGGTAATTATGCGGTCAAAATATTTCAAGGCCAAGGCTTTGATGCTTATTTAGCTGATTTAAAGAAAAACTTTAAAAAGGTTGTGATGAGAAAACCAAAATCATCACGTCAAAGAAGTAGAGAAGTTTATGCAGTGGGCATCGGCTTTAAAGGTTAAAAAATAAAATCATACAATACAAATATTAGGAATTAATTTTGAATAATGTGACAAAAAATATAGTTTTATGGGTTGTGGTCTTGATGGTGCTGTTATCAGTATTTAATTCAATCGTGCAACAAAATGCGAATTCATCTGAAGTGGCTTACACAGAGTTTTACAAAATGCTTGAGAACAATGAGATTAGATCTGTTGTTGTTAATAGTACAACTAATGTGCATAAGGTCATTCAGGCAGAAACCACATCGGGACAAAGCATTTTAGTTAATGCACCCAATGATGAAAAGTTGATCGATGAATTGATTTCTAAAAATGTCGAATCTAAATTCATGCCTGTCAAAAAAGAAAGTGTCTTATTCAGAATTTTCGAAACTATTTTTCCTATTATATTGTTGGTTGGATTGTGGTTCTTCATCATGCGCCAAATGCAAGGTGGTGGCGGTAAAGGTGGAGCCATGAGTTTTGGTAAATCCAAAGCAAAACTTCTGACAGAAGATCAAATTAAAGTGACTTTTGCTGATGTTGCAGGTGTTGAAGAAGCCAAAGAAGAGGTTGGGGAAATTGTTGAATTTTTAAGAGATCCAAGCCGTTTCCAAAAATTAGGCGGACACATTCCGCGTGGCGTATTAATGGTGGGTTCACCAGGTACAGGTAAAACGTTGTTAGCAAAAGCCATTGCAGGCGAAGCCAAAGTGCCATTCTTTACCATTTCTGGTTCTGACTTTGTAGAGATGTTTGTTGGTGTTGGTGCATCTAGAGTTCGTGATATGTTCGAACAGGCTAAAAAGAATTCTCCATGCATTATATTCATTGATGAGATCGATGCAGTGGGCAGACAACGTGGCGCCGGTATGGGTGGTGGTCATGATGAGAGAGAGCAAACCCTTAATCAGTTACTGGTAGAAATGGATGGTTTTGAAGGCAATGAAGGTGTTATTGTCATTGCGGCGACTAATAGACCAGATGTTTTAGATAGTGCTTTATTAAGACCAGGAAGATTTGATAGACAAGTTGTTGTGCCATTACCAGATATCTTAGGAAGAGAAGCCATATTAAAAATTCACATGAAAAAAGTACCACTATCTGATAATGTTAAACCTAAAATGCTCGCACGCGGGACACCAGGTTTCTCAGGAGCTGATTTGGCTAATTTAGTCAATGAAGCCGCCTTGTTTGCTGCCAGACAAAATGGCAAGGTTGTTACAATGGATAACTTCGAAAAAGCCAAAGATAAGATAATGATGGGCGCAGAACGAAAATCCATGGTAATGGATGATCATGATAGAAAAGTAACAGCTTATCATGAATCGGGACATGCCATAGTTGGGTATTTATCACCTCAACACAATCCTATTTATAAAGTCACGATTATTCCTCGAGGCAGAGCATTGGGTGTGACAATGTCCATGCCTACCAAAGATGAAGTATCTGTTAGTAGAGTCAAATTAGATTCTCAAATTGCTATGGCCTATGGTGGCAGAATAGCCGAAGAAATTTTAGGCGGTAGCAAAGATGCGATTTCGACTGGCGCATCAAGCGATATCCAACAAGCCACTGGAATTGCCAGAAGTATGGTGACTAAATGGGGCTTTGGTGAAGGGTTGGGCCCATTGCTGTATTCAGAAGATGAGGGCGAAGTCTTTTTAGGCAGACAAGTGACTCAAAGTAAAAATGTTTCTGATGCAACGGCTAAGCTCATTGATGAAGCGATTCGAAAAATCATTGATACTAACTATTCTAAAGCAACAAAAATATTGAATGACAATGTGGATAAATTACACAATATGTCAAATGCACTATTAAAGTATGAAACTTTGAACAGTGAGCAAGTTGTAGAAATAATGGAAGGCAAAGAAGTGACTCCTCCTGAAGGTTGGGAAGATGATGATTCGACAACTCCGACTTCTTCTTCAAAACAAAAGGACAAAGACGAAACAAATAACACGGATACTATCGGTGGCGAAGCCACATCCAATTGATTCTAAGTTACTAAGATGAGTAACTATTCAATAATGGGGGTCATTAACGTGACCCCTGATTCGTTTTCAGATGGTGGTCACTTTTTATCTGTATCAAATGCTGTTTCCCAAGCATCTAAGCTGATAGAAGAGGGTGCCAATATCATTGATATTGGAGGTGAATCAACGCGTCCTGGAGCAGATTTTGTTTCTGTTAGTGAAGAAATAGCCCGCGTAGTTCCAGTCATTCAAGCCATTCGTAATAAAAACAAGTCAATAGTTCTCTCAGTCGATACCTCAAAACCAGAAGTGATGTCAGCTGCTATTCAAGCAGGGGCAAATTTTATTAATGATGTCAATGCTCTGCAAAATAAAGGCTGTATTGAAATAGCCGCACAATCTAACTTGCCAGTATGTTTGATGCACAAAAAAGGCACGCCTAAATCCATGCAAGACAAACCACAATATAACAATGTCTTATCTGATGTAATGAATTTCTTTCAACTCAGAATCAATGATTGTTTATTGGCAGGCATAAAGCGCAAAAATATTATACTTGATCCAGGCATAGGTTTTGGTAAAACTTTAGAGCATAATCTGACTTTACTTAAATCTATAAAACAACTAAAATCATTGGGTTACCCAATATTGATAGGAGTTTCACGTAAATCAATGATAGGTGAAATACTCAAAAAAGATGTCGATGATAGATTATTTGGGAGTTTAGCGATAGCACAGTTTGCCTATATGAATGGCGCAGAATATTTTAGAGTTCACGATGTTATGGCCACCGCAGATGTCTTAAAAACAACCAAAAACTTAATGCAATAAGAAAGTCTTAACTTGAAATTAAGTCATTAAATACTGATAGAGAAGGTAAGTAATATAAAATGATGAAAGAAAAAAAATATTTCGGAACAGATGGAATAAGAGGAGAAGTCGGCGGTAAAGTGATGACTGCTGAATTTGCTTTAAAGCTTGGGCGAGCAGCTGGTGTTGTACTTGGCAAACTTTC
>JBGCFT010000042.1:0-7727 GCA_045107085.1 Marinicellaceae bacterium
TAGTAAAGAAGTTGCAAAAGGCCAAGTGGTTTTTATCGAGGGCCGTGTATTAGATACTCAAAACAACCCAATTGAAGATGCCATGGTAGATATTTGGCAAGCCAATGCAGCAGGAAAATACAATCATCCTTTAGATACACACGATGCGCCTATTGATCCTAATTTTCAAGGTTGGGCTATCGTTAAGAGTGGGAAAAATGGAGCCTTTCGCTTTAAAACCATCATTCCGGGTACCTATCCGGTCAACGATAAATGGACCAGACCACCACACATTCATTTTAAAGTCAGTAAAAGTGGGTATGCAGAGATCATTACGCAAATGTATTTTCCAGATCATGAGTTAAATGCACCAGATCGTTTGTTAAATAGTAAATCTGAACCCCAACAAGCGCAAATGATAGCGTCTCATGTTCAGAATAAAAAAGACACGCTTGAATACAATGTTATTCTTGATAAAGTCTGACATTTATTGTGAATAAATTTAATCCTAAAAAATTGCTCAACAGTAAATGGACGGCTGTATCACCTGTAAAAAATGACAAACATTTTATAGTGACAACTTTAAAGCTTAATGAAAATAATACAGTCATTATATGTAAAATTGAAGCGATAATGTCTAAAAATATTAGCCTAATTGACTGGCGTGATTTACAAGATGATACGAAATGGAAAATGGGATGGAAGTAAGTACAGTTTTAAAATAATAAAAAGGTTAATTATGGTAAAAGGCCAATGTAATTGTCATGCGATTGCGTTTGAAATTAAAGCAGATATTTCTGATGTGTATGTCTGTCATTGTTCCATTTGTCGTCGATCAACAGGAGTCAATGGCATCGCAGTCTGTGTTGTTGATAACCAACAGTTTAAATGGATTAAAGGAAAGGATTTGATCAGAACGTGGCATAAACCAGATCATGACTGGCAGACCAGTTTTTGTCAAATTTGTGGATCAACTTTACCAGGTGTCAATGATAATCAACGCATGTATGTGCCAGTTGGATTGATTACAAAGGGAGGGGAAAACCTTAAAGTTGCGCACCATATTTGGGTAGATTCAAAAGCTTCCTGGGATAAAATTTGTGACGAAGGCACACAACATTCAAAACAGTTTGTGAACAACAACTCATCTAATGCTAAGTAACAGATTTAAGCTATGAATGACAAAAAACTGATTTTTCATTGTTGCAAAATTGCCGTGGTTTTATCTTTCATCATAGCCTTTGTCATGGCTGTGATCATGAGTATTTGGAATTGGCTTGAAAATCCCAATGGTATTTTTCATAACAGTATTGAAACAAACTGGTCATTTGTTTATGAAACATTTGTTAGCTGGTTTATTCCTGCTTTGTTATATTCTTTTGTGTTACTAAGCATTTCTACTTATTGCTACAAGATGCTAAGGAAATCCAAATGAATGAAGATCAATGGATTGATTTAATGAATAGGGTAGGTATTTCAGATAATCTTGAAACTTTCTCACAATTGCAATCAAGCTATAATCAAAAACACAGACACTATCACAGCGTGCATCATATTGATGCTGTTCTTAAGCATTTGAAGAAAACGCGTCATTTGGCAAATGATTATGAAGCCTTGGAAACAGCGTTGTGGTTTCATGATGCGATTTATAAAATTTTTTCTTCAACTAATGAACTAGATAGCGCAAATTGGGCACAACAATTTTTACAAGACAATCAAGTGAATAATAAATTCATTTCAAAAGTGCATGGTCTGATTATGGTGACATTACATAATGCCATTCCTCAAGAAAGTGATGAGCAATTAATGGTAGACATAGATTTGTCGATTCTAGGAACTGATCCTGCAACTTATCAATTATTTGAAAAATGGATAAGAAAAGAATACCAACTCATACCCGCTTTTATTTATAAAAAGAAAAGAAAAGCCATTCTGTCTGAATTTTTACAAAGGGATAGAATTTATTCGCATGAATATTTCTATGAAAAATTAGAAACAAAGGCACGAATTAACATGAAACAAGCGATTCAAAATTTGTAGATAAAAGCTCTATTGAGAGGCTTAAATCCGATAAGAAATTAATCAATAAGTGAAATACTCTTCCATACATCATTTTGATTCATACGCACAGAACGAATTGTTTTATTTTTTTCAAAATTGATGTGGTTGATTTGTTTTGGCCAAACATCTTGTAAGGCAGTCATACTCACTTTAAATGCAGTCATGGCATCAGTTATGGGAGTTTCTTGATAAACCCAAAAATATTTACCATCCACTTCTGAGCCAACTATGCTGAATGTTATTAAATTATTGTCATTATCCTTCAATGAAAAATTTTCTGACACGTAAAAAGTAAATAATTTTTGTGTTTCTTTATCATGATTAAGATCGGCATTGGCTTTAATTTCTTTGGCCAAAGCGTGTTCAGCATCATGAATATAAAATCGATGGGATATTTCTAGATTGCCAGTGCGTTCATTAAATAAAACAGTGGTATATGCCTCTTTTTGTTGGTGGGCAGAGGCCACACCAACAAAAAGTAGCATAAGGAAACTAAAGAATCTTATAGTCATTTTTTCTTAACTTTCTTTTTGGGATTTTCTAGTTTTGCTTTCATGTCATGCATTAAATCCATGCGGTCACGTTTTTTACTTTCCTCATTTTTATAAGATTCAATACGAGAAGGTATAATGCGGCGAGGATAATGGTTGTTCTCATTATCAATATCTGCCGTCAACCAATTTGGATCAACCACTACAGAAACCAACTGTTTATCTTTATCTGTGACAATGAGTTTGTTGACATTGGCATAAGATCTGCGCCATATTTCAGCAGGAATATGCAGTGATTCTTTAGTTCCATCTGCAAATGTCATTTCAAGTAAAATTGGCATAACCAAGCCACCAAGATTAGAAAATTGCATTACATAATAGTTTTTATCTTCTTTTATGGCTCTATCAAAGGCTTTGCGTTCCCAAGGATCAAAACCTGCTAACATTTCTTGGTATTTGTTGCGGTCTTTATTGGTCACAGTAAAACGGTCATTTTTATCGTGAAAATCTGTGATATCTTGGTTTAAATCTACCCACAATTTTTTTCCTTCTTGTTTATTTCTGATAACAAACTGAGATTTGGGTTTATCTGCTTCTTCTTGTCTTCGGCGGTCTAAATCGATGTCTGGATCTTTGGTATCTAATCTTAATTGGTAAATTTTATCCACAGCGATATCGACATGATCAGTAGTGTAAAACCACCCGTACCAAAACCAATCTAAATCAATGCCTGAGGCTTCTTCCATGGTTCTAAAGAAATCTGAAGGCGTTGGTCTTTTGTTCATCCATCGGTTTGAAAACTCTTGAAAAGCAAAATCAAACAATTCACGGCCCATAATCACTTCACGTAAAATGTTCAGAGCCACTGCTGGTTTACCATAAGCATTAGGACCCAGCTTTAAAACACTATCAGATTGTGTCATGATTGGCACTTGTACATCCGATTTCATATAATCTACAATATCTCTGGCTTCAACACCCCAAGGAATTTTTGGATCCCATTCACGGCCTGCTATACCATCAAGAAAACTGTTTAGGCCTTCATCCATCCAAGTCCATTGGCGTTCATCTGAATTCACAATCATGGGGAAATAATTATGTCCCACTTCGTGAATGACCACGCCAATCAAAAAGCGTTTTTCTGCTAGTGTGTAAGTGCGTGATTCATCTTCATGCCAAATGGTTCTGGGTCCATTAAATGTAATCATCGGATATTCCATACCGCCGACAGGTCCATTAACAGATAAAGAAACTGGATAAGGATAGTCAAAAGTAAATCGAGAATAGACTTCCATGGTATGAATAACTGATTCAGTAGAGTATTTTTTCCACAAATCACCGCCTTCTTTTGGGAAGTATGACATCGCCATTACAAACGGCTGTTCATTACCACCTTGTTGATAACCTTTGGCATCCCACATAAATTTACGTGATGAAGACCAGGCGAAATCTCTGACGTTTTCGGCTTTAAAGTGCCACGTTTTAGTTTTTGAAGTGCCTTTCTTTTCGTTTTCTAAGGCTTCTTTTGCGGTCACAATAAAAACAGGACGTTTGGCAGTTTTGGCTTGTTCTAAACGGTCTATTTGTTTTTGGGTTAAAACATCACCAGAATTCTGTAACTCACCAGTTGATGCCACAATATGATCCTCAGGAACAGTCATTTTAACATCGTAGTTTCCAAATTCTAGCGTAAACTCACCGCTCCCCAAAAAGGCTTTATTGTGCCATGCTTCGTAATCAGAATATGCAGCAAGTCTAGGAAACCACTGAGCAAGTAAGTAGATGTCATTACCGCCTTTGCGGGCATCATCAGGAAAATGTTCATATCCAGAACGGGCTCTCACTGCATCTTCTTCAAGGATATTAAAGGCGAAATTCAGGCTAAATTGTGTGGATTCTCCTGATTTAAGTGACTTTGGTAAATCAATGCGCATTTGAGAACCAACTATGGTATGTTTTAATTCATTACCTTCGCTGTCTTTGACTTCAGAAATGCTATAACCCAACTCAACATCTTGCATGAATTGCTGGCGACGCAATTGTCCTAGGCTTATTTTGGCAGGGGGCTTTTCATCTGACATTCTGCCTCCATCTGGGCTTTGCATGCCATCAAATGTTTGTGTTAGCTCAGCCATTGAATCATTGCGGAAACGATTCTGTTCTAATTGTAACCATAAATATTTTAATTGATAAGGTGAATTATTGGTATAAGTGACGTTTTGTTTGGCTGTTAAGCGTCTTTTCTTTTCATCTAGCGTGACGTCAATTTTATAATCGACTTGTTGTTGCCAATAATCTTTACCCGGTTCTCCCGCCGCATTTCTGTAATCATTCGGTGTGGGTAAAATTTCTTCTAGTTGGCGAAATTTATCCTTATAGTCTCCTTTTGTTTGTTCAACAGTTGTTGCCATTAATTGGCTGGATAACAAAAGATTAAAAACGGAAAAAACGAACAGTTTTAGTGTGAAATTCATAGCGCCTCTTTTTATATAGTTTGGTCTCAATTTGAATGGAATAGTCTAAAAGAGAGCTTTGCAAATCTCTCTTTGAGTAATATTGACTGCAAAATGCAACACATTATTATCCACAATTAGCTCTTAAATGCCATGAAAAAGCTTAAATGAAAGTCACATGTGTTAATCTTAAATCAGTGTAAAATTGTTACATTTGAATATGAACTCATGAAATCACCTATTATTCAAAATTTTTTTTCGAAGGCGCTTGGGGCGATGAATAATTGTATGCTTTATTGGGTGCTGAGAGATGGAAATTAGCACAAAAATTATTCTGTTCCTCTTTATATTAAGTCTATTTTCATGCAATAGATCTCAACAAACGTATAAAGATGCAAAAAATATGGCCAATCTACAAGAGCAGAGACTCATTGATTGGGTAAGAAACAATCTAATTGGTTCCTCAGTATTAAAAACAGCACAATCAATTTGTTTTTTAAAAAAGCAAATTGATAAAGAAAATGTTGCAGAGAATTATGAAATAATTTTAAAAATTGGTGCTAATGGTGAGGTTGTGAATATATTCTTATCCATTGATTCAAAAATTGAAGATTGTTTTTCAAATATTATTTCTAATCATAAAATGCCAATTCCACCTGTTGTACCAGCTTATGTAACAATGTCAATTGATATTAATATTCCAGAATCTGATGAGTCAATTGAGCCAAGTATTGAAAGTATAATTGATAAAGGAATTAATTCCCTATTTTAGCAATAAAACACTTCTCTAAATTTGACCAATAGCTGATTGATTTTCTCTATATCAGGCATATCTTGTAAATCCGATTTTTCAAAAGCTAGTTCCATTTCAATCTGCTTTTTATGTGCCAGTGCTAACAAATCATCGTATTCAAACTCTCCATTTTTGATAGACAGCAAAAAATCTCGATTAGGTCGGTGGACGTTAACCTGTTTTTCATTGGCAATTTCTATGGCCATGTCCAGCAACCTAAAAGTATGCATCATGTTTTTTGAATCATAATTCTTACCATGACTTTTGGTGTTTTCATATCTGGCTTGATTGCGATTTGAGACCCATTGCCAATATTCTTTATAGCGTTTACAATGGCTGGAAAACCCATCTTTGTTATAATAAAGTAAAGCTTGTTGTTTGGCATCTTTGGGTACAGAGCTCAAGCAGATTTCAGTCGAATCCGGTTTTTGAATAATGCCCTTATAGAGATTGTTTTCATTGTAATACAATCCGTAAACGCCTTTCATGTGGTTAATGTTGAGCAAGCCACAGTGGTTTTGAGTCCAGTTATTATTGTCTAAAAAAGTTAACAATGGAATCGCACCTTTATCATGATTGATGTAACAAAAGTCCAATAAACTTTTGCGCTTTTTTTTCATCGGATTAACAATTTTTTTATTGAGTCCTTTGGCTTTTTTTATTTGTGACAAGGCAAATTTTCCAAAAGTGTTTTGACACAGTTTTGAAAGGATTAAATCAGAATTTAACTCATCAAAAACAGGGTGTTTATAAATAATTGAATCTTTTGGAGTATTTAATAGTTCCAGAATATTGGGATTATTTAATGACAATAATTGCATAAATCTGCCCAACTCATAATATACAATGTCATTGCTTGGATTGCTTATTTGTTGAATGTATTCCATTCCATAAAATTGAGATTTGGGCAAAACAAACACGCCTTTGATATCCGTATCAGATTCTTTTGTATCCAAGCCATAGGCTTTAGAACCACTGATACATTCTAAAACAATCAAATTTTGGTTTTTTAAGTCATCGATATTCATTTATTCAATTGATGGATAAAAAATTGGTTAAATTCTTCAATATTGGCTTTTGAGTGTGTAAATGATTTAAAAGTTTTTCCTGTCTTGTTAAGAATTTCTTGAATAAAATCAATTAACTCAGCTTCACCAGAATGAAAATAATCTTCATTTTTTCTGGATTTTAAATCGATTAGCTCATAAATTCTCTTACTGATTGATTCTGGTAATTCTAAACCAGCCATCATTTTATGAAAGTCAATCGGTGGCATGTCCTTTTTCTCAGCAATCCAAACACAAGCCACTGCTGATCTAAGTACATAAAAGAAGCGTTTAAGTTTAAATTCTTCTTTATCTTTTACATCTACAAATAATTTTTTAGCCATACTGAAATAATGAAAAGCTGTAGAAATCCTTGAGTAAGCTGTTTTGGCTAAATCATTAAATTTTGTAAGAAATTCTTGATCGACTTGATAAATAATATGTGATTGAATTCTTTCAAGTAATGCTGGATTTGATTTCAATAGGAGCTTTAAACATTTACGCAGATCCCACCCAGTGATATCTATGTCGTTATTCTCAAACATACGTTCAACAGAATCTTTCTGATCATTTAGAGTTAAATACCAATCTTTGTCATGCTGATAAATAATTCTGACATCATAATCACTGTCTGGTGAAGGAAAGCCCCAAGCACGGGAACCTGTTTCACAAGCCAGTAAAATTTTAATGTTTTTTTCTTTTTCCAAGTCCCTTAAATAATATTTAATCTTTTTATCAATTGTTTGTTTTCCAATTATAATAGAAAAAAAAAAAAAAAAATTGCAGATTATTATTTGTTAAATTTCAACCTTGCAATAAAAAAAGCGCATAATATAAGTGCGATTAATATAAACATTGAATAAATTGATATCGGTACATTGTATGGGTCTGAATTGGCTGTTTG
>JBGCFT010000043.1:0-16847 GCA_045107085.1 Marinicellaceae bacterium
AGATGATTGAACCAAATGCCAACCATCACAGTTATCACCCCAAACGTAATGTTCTGCATTTTCTTTTGAGATGTTCATTTTTCTATCAAATTCTTAAAAGGCATTGTCACACTATGAACCATCTGGAAAATCTGTATAAGTCTCCCATTTGGGATCCAACGACTTTTCCACAGAAATTTTAAAATTTGATAAAGCAGGTTTGTATTCACCAATAACCTGTATGAATAACTCTGGATTTGAAACATAAAACAAATGGTCTTTGACTCCAGCCTTTAAAACACTGGCAACCAATACGCTTGAAGTCGCATCCTCCACCAATGGAATGATGTTTTCTTCAAAGACATAGAGCACACCAGCGTCTTCGGCTGTTGGCAATCCGCTTTGATCTTTTGGGAGAAATTCTAAAGTAAAATACACCAATGTTTTCAAAGAATTATGGCCTAATAAATTTTTTGCACCCATATTTTTACGAAAATACCACACTTCTGTTGAGTCTGAAGGCTTATATTCAAGTAATTTCCAATCATCAGGAATGCTTTTTATTTCAGAATTCAACTGGATAGTTTTCGATTCTGGCAACGCCTGAGAATTAATGGCAGTTACAACCATGATGAGGAAAATGACAGTGATGGTTTTAGTTAAGCTGTTATTAGGTTGATCTTGTTGCATGATATTGTCTTAATTTTTCTATGGTTGATGTCAAGGCTTATACTATAAAACAGAATAAGAACATTTTAGACAAATGTTTGTATTTTTTTCGTTAATACTTTCACATGGTGGACAAAACCAATCGTATTTTGGAGGTTTTAACTTCGACTTGAATTAATAATAAGCTCGCCCATCTGACCAAATTTTTCTTTTTTCAATGTAGGCTATTATTCATTAATTTTAGATATTCATTGTCATTGTAGCAACTTAATCAGATTGGTCTGAAATCCCTTAAAAGTGATATAATATTCTATCACAGTGCTTTTAAGAAATATAGTCCAATGAAAAACATATGCATTACCACGCGGGAGCATGGTAACGAGAAAACGTGATTTCAATAAATATTTTCTGCAAAAATAGGAAACAAGCACAATGCAATCAGCGTTAAATGGTAAATCGGTCTTAAAAGTTTTGGAACTTTGGCAATATTAAAATTTAAAACCTTTTCAATCAGAACAAAAATTGCCAATAAAAAGAAAAACAGTGTCATTTTATAGGAATACTGGTGCATTAATAACATGGCCACACAATCATGTAAAAAGCCACTAATGAGGAATGTTAAAAGTATAGATAAATTTTTTGAAAGTAGTTTATTTATCGGTTTATACACATAAAAAATAAGATAGAAGCTCCACAAAGGATTCCAATTTTGCCAAAACCCCCTAAAAGTAGCAGCCATAAAGGATTGCTTTAACATGTATAAAATACCATCAAGTGAACCGGTATAGTTACCAAATTTATAGGTCAGATATTTTTTTAATTTCATAGATTATTTATCAACTGTTTTCATGAGAAAATACTGGGTATTATTGTGACTCTTATTTTTGCTGCATCATGCTAACAAAGATGAGTAATGTTCGCACAGTATATTTGAAATTTAGTTCAAATACTTTTCGCTCATAAAATTATCCTATTCTAAGTTCAATAACCTTCCAGAATAATTTTAACATATGTACTATTACAATCAGTTGGGTTATCATTTATGCTCGATTTATCTTTTAAAACCATGCTTATGAAATATTTATATTCATTAATTTTTGTCGTGTTTTTGTCATCCTGCACCAAAACTGGTCTTAATGTTATTAATTTGATATCAGACTCTACAGAATTTGAAGTGATTAAAGACATCCATTATGGTCAACATAAAATCAATGTATTAGATCTTTATTTACCCACAAGCCAAAAACCAACAGCAACTGTTATATTTTTCTATGGAGGCTGTTGGGGCAAGTGCAGTGATTTAGCTAAAAACCATTACCAATTTGTTGCGCAATCATTAACCCGGCAAGGTTTCGCCGTGGTCATTCCTGATTATAGACAGTTCCCAGTTGTCAATTTTAATCAAATTATGGACGATGCCAAAAGTGCTACGCAATGGACTTTAAATAATATCCTGAATTATGGAGCAACCAACAACAATGTCTTTCTGATGGGTCATTCATCTGGCGCACACATATCTGCTATGCTAGCAGTAGATGAACAACATTTAGGTGCATCATTGTCCTCTGTCAAAGGAGTGATTAGTCTGGCAGGTCCGTATGATTTTTATCCCTTTGTTGGAGAATATATGTATGATTTATTTTCAGAAGCGGATGAATACAAAGACTCACAACCAATAAATTTTATTGATGGCAACGAACCGCCGTTTTTACTGCTTCAAGGCGATAAAGACCAAAAAGTACAACCTGAAAATGCATTAAATTTTTCAGCGAAATTGACAGAAAAAAATGTCGCACACGAAATCATGCTATTGGATCAAAAAAGACACGCTGCTGTTTTGTTAAATCTAGCCAAACCCTTTAGAGATGATGAAAAAGTGCTGTCGTCCATCTACAGATTTATCGATCAATATCAATAATTTCTGCTATACTAACCTGATGAAATTTCTCACAACTCCCAATGCAAGATTTAATCATTTAAAAGATTATCCTTTTCAACCGAACTTCACAGATGTAGATGGAATGCAGATGCATTATGTCGATGAAGGAAGCAAAAATACTGATCCAGTCTTGATGCTACATGGTGAGCCAAGCTGGTCTTATTTGTACCGCAAAATGATTCCGATCTGTGCCAATGCTGGCCACAGGGTGTTGGCACCTGATTTAATAGGTTTTGGTAAATCTGACAAACCCACTCAATTTAAAGATTATAGCTATGCAAAACATTTGCATTGGTTACAACAGTTCATTGATAATTTAGAACTCAACAACATTACTTTGGTTTGTCAAGATTGGGGATCTTTATTGGGATTGCGTTTGTTAACTGCCAATACTGACAGATTTAAAGCTGTAGTAATTGGCAATGGTTTCTTACCCACTGGTGAACATCCAGTTCCCAAAGCGTTTAAAATATGGCGAAACTTTGCTAAATACAGCCCATGGTTTCCCATTGGTAAAATACTCAATTCTGGTAGCATCACTCAATTAAGTTCAGATGAAATCAAAGCCTATGATGCGCCTTTTCCATCTAAGAAATTCAAAGCAGGTACTCGGGCTTTTCCCATGTTGGTTCCAACAAAATTGACAGATCCTGAAGCGCAAAACAATCGTCTTGCTTGGAAGATTCTTGAACAATGGCACAAACCATTTCTGACTACATTCAGTAATAAAGACCCTATCATGCGCGGTGGCGAAAAACACTTTCAGAAACGCGTGCCTGGTGCACAAGGTTTACCACATGTGATATTAAGAGGCGGGCATTTTTTGCAAGAGGATTCACCCAAAGAATTTGCTGAGGCAATCAATCAATTACTTAAATCCATGACTTAAATAAAAAAATGTCCTGATTACTCTCAATTTAATGTATATGAATAATATACAGAGAATTATGGAGAGTGTGGTGTTCAAATTATTTTTAATATGTGTCTTTTTTGGATGTAATGTACAAGCCAATGTTTTAAGTTATCAAGGCCAGTTAACAATCAATGATGCATTGGCCAATGGTCAATTTGACTTTGATTTTGAGATTTTTAAAGATCACAATGGTAACCACAGTCTTGGGCTTTATTCATTAGATCAAGTAAAAGTGATTGAAGGTGTTTTTACTGCCCATTTTAAAATAGAACCAACAAGTCCTATTTTAATAAATGAGAACTTGTGGCTTCAAGTGAGCCTAAAAATGGTTGCAGATACAACTGATTATCTGCTTTTATTGCCCAGGCAGTCTTTGTCATTAAGGCACATGAATAAACACCACATTGCCAGAGCCCAAAGTCAACTTGATACAAATCAAGCGCCTCAATTCATAGCGCTTGAAACAAACAACTTAAGCATCAATCTAACAACACAAGATTCAAAAAATACTGAGGCAGATCATACAGATGATATTGGAGAACAGGTCGCTGTTCTTAAAGATTTTGATCAATCATTAAAAAACAACTTAAGCCCTAAAGAATATAAAAACATTAGCCATTATCATGATAGCTTGAGGGAAATGATAGAAACAGAGTTATTTTCTGAACAACCAATAAGTTTAGAGGAATTAAAAAACCCACAAGGCAATAAACTAAGTGATTATTACACCATTGAAAACAATAAAATTTTAATTGATATTACAACCAATGCCAACCCTGAACAAGTATTGATTGCATTGAAAAAAATTAAAGGCATTTCTGTCAGGGCACAAGCATCAACACCCTCTTTTTCAGTGATTACCATTTGGGCCACAGCCGCTTCACTTTTTGAAATGAGTCAGCTTGCTGAGATTAAATCTGCCATTCCTGTTATGGATTATAAAAAACCTTTCAATAAAGAAAAAAATCTAGGCCACACAACTAAGCAATCTGAATTTTTATCTCAAGGACTTGCCAATAATCAAGCCGAAGAAGCATTAGAAGTGGTGGCTGTCAGAAGAGTTTATAATGTAGATGGTTCAGGTATTGCTATCGGTGTATTATCGGATTCGGTTGATCAATTGAATGGCGGCATCTCGGATTCTCAAGCCACTAATGATTTGCCTGATGATACCAAAATCACTGTTCTGAATGACAGTATTGATAGAACTGATGAAGGCAGAGCAATGATGGAATTGATACATGATATTAGTCCAAATCTGAGTCAAATAGGATATGCCACAGCTTTTGGGGGTGAACCAGTCTTTGCTTCAAATATAACGGCTTTGGCCAATATTGGTATGGATATAATAGTCGATGATGTCACTAATTTTAATGAACCTTTTTTTCAAGATGGTGTTATTGCTCAAGCCATCGACACATATGTTTCACAAGGAGGACTTTATTTTTCTTCAGCAGGAAACAACGCCAACCAAAGTTATGAAGCCGTATTTTCTGATACAGACAATGATGGTTTTCATAATTATTCAGGCAATGATGAATTATTAGACATCAGTGTTACTCCATTTTCCGAAATTATTCTTATCTTGCAATGGACACAGCCTTGGGGCAATGCCACCACTGATTTAGATTTAGAAATTAGGGATTCAGATGGCAATGTTATGGGTATTGACAGTACAACCAATAATATCGGTGGAAATCCTTATGAAAGAATAAGAGAAACACTAACAGGCATAGAACCTGGTCACTTTAAAATCGCAGTTAAGAGAGTATCTGGCAATGCCTCAAATTTAACTTTTAAATTGATGCATTTTAATTCATCTACATCATTTGACCAATTTACAAGTTCAGCTGCTGGAACGATTTCACCGCATGCAGCCACACCTAAGGCGTTTGCAATTGGTGCTGCACCTTGGTATGACAGGACTGTCGCAGAATCTTTTAGTAGCCAAGGTCCGCACAAAAGATTTTTTGATACCACTGGCAATCCAATTGGGCCCTTTACATTTGATAAACCTGATTTTATGGGCATAGATGCAGGCAATACCTCCTTCTTTTTTGGCCGTGATATTAAAGAAGATGAAGATGATTTGCCCAATTTTTTTGGAACATCCGCAGCTGCACCTAATGTGGCAGCTGTAGCCGCTTTAATGATGCAAGTGGCTGGTGGACCTGGATCATTAGATTATCTTGATATCAAAGAGTCCTTTCAATTATCTGCGATAGATCTTGATCAAACTGGATTTGATACCTTGTATGGTCACGGACTTATCAATGCCCTTGGTGCAGTGACTATGGCAAAAGGCCCATCTAATCCTGAATTAACTTTGTATCTTAATCAATTTGGAGATGCCAGCATCAGTGAGAGTTTAGTAAGCAATGCTGATATTGACAGAATCATGTATAGTTCTAATGTCTCAGGCCCTACCACAATTGATATCACAGAAATAGACACAGCATTTGATCCAATGGTCGCGGTGTTTGTCCCTGATTTTGATTTAAGAATTGGAGTGGACTATAACAGCGGAGATGATGCAGATGATGCGCGTTTTTTTAATCCCAACGCCAGTGCATTTTTTCCTTACCAGTTTGAAGTGTTAAGCGAATCAGAAATAACTGAAGAATCAGAGTTTATTGCTTATGTTGATGCACCTGATCAAAGCATCATCAATAGAACAAACAATATCAATGGAAATGGTATTGATATTGTCACAACAAATATCTCAACAAATGGCACCGCCAAATACTACCAATATACACCGCCTTATAATTCGAGTTTAGATATCCGCTTAACTACCACAGGCTTTAATGGCATAATGCGCATTTACCATGAAAATGGTGATTTACTGGGAAGCAAAATAGTCACCAATGGTATTGAGGGCCTGTTACAAATTGAGAGCGTCTTATCAGTGTTAACCTACACCATTCAAGTCGTTCCTTATCGATACATTGGTACAGGCGATATTTCATTAGCAATAGATTTTAATCGTTTTAACTACAATTTAGTGGTAAATAAAATAGGCGATGGCAATGGTACAATCACCAGTGGCTCAACACCAGGGATTGATTGTGGAGCTGATTGTGAAGAAGTTTATGCAGACAATACTTTATTAACACTTGAAGCCATTCCTGCATTAGGCCACACTTTTGTCGGTTGGTCTGGTAATTGTAGTGAGATTAATTCAGGTATATGCACAGTGCATATGCTCAACGACAACTCTGTCACAGCAGAATTTATTGACACTGATACTCTCTTTAATAATGGATTTGAACTTTAAAAAATGGCTATAGTCATCCTTAAGAAAGCTCAAGCACTATAGCTATTGAACTTTTTACAAGAAATCTATCTATATGGCAAACAATAGGGGTCTAGTCAATATTGCTCAACGATTTAATAACATCATTCAAATCCGTTTCGAAATATTATCTCAGGAATATATTCATAGGCTCCTGCATCAAAAACACCAAAAGCATTATTAACGCTTAACATATCAAAACCCCTGGTCAAATTATTTAGGTCATTAAATTGAGCCGGTGGAACGCTGTCATTACAAAAATCAATGGCATCTGATGCCAATGAAGGCCTGTAGTCAGCCATAGCCTCGTTTATAAACAGAGGATCATTTGTCAATACAGCCCCAACATTACCACTTAATGATTTCGATTCATGAACTATTGAACAATCAATCTCAGCCAAAGCAGGTCCATTGAAATTAAATATCTCACCAGTGTCCCAGATGATACTGTTAAACACATTAAGGGTGTGTGATCCATTTATATTATTAACAGTAAAAATATTATCGGCTTGATTATTGACTACTGTGTTATATATGAAGTCTAGTTGCGCTGCTTGACCAATCTCATCGCCAATTAAGATTAAAGATGTAGTTGAATCTAAATTAGAACTCGCTTGGTTGTTACTAATTAGATTGCCCTCTAAACGCAAGTAAGCTGAATTGTTAACTACAAAGACACTGGTTCTCTCTGGAACTCTGTTATCGTTGATGTCCGTTTGTGAAATGCTTACATGCACTGCATCACTAAAATAACCAGCGCCGCCTTCAGATGCAAAAGATTGAGCTGTGTTTGACTTGATTTGAGAACAAGGCAAATGCCCATATTCGCAACCTATCGTGGCTTGGCTCATAATTAATGACGCCTGATCTGTTACTGCCATGGCTGCGCCGTGACTGCTTGAAAGGTTATTATTTATGTGGGTATTCATTAAATGTGCGATTGTGTTTTCTCCTGTTAAATAAATCCCAGAACCTGATATATCATTGTTTTCAAAAGAGGTGTTTCCATTAATTCTTGCTGGATGATCACTGCTTCCCTCAACTAATAATTTTGCTCCTGTTTGCAAGTAGATACCTCCTCCTTTATTCGCTTCATTTCTTTCAATTCCCCAATACGTTCTGCCCCCAACAGGAAAACCTGCCATATTATTTATTTCGCACCCAAACCCTGCAAATAAACCGCCTCCATTAATGATGGCTTTGTTGTTATTAATTGTTGATTTAGCATCAATGTTTAAGTGTGCGCTATTAGAGCAATAAATACCACCTCCATATCCTGATGCATCATTATCACGAACTTCAGTATTTTCTAGACTCAGAGTTGCATCTTCACCAAATACGTGAATTCCTCCGCCTTCATTGCCATTATTATCGTATATTGTTGAGTTTCGAATGATAACATTTGAGTTGCCACTTACTTTAATTCCTCCAGCACCACTAGCTGTCTCGTTGTTGCCGTCATAAATTTCAAAGTTTTCAATTATTACTGTTGCTACTATAACTAGGTCTATATTTATATCTATTACCGTATTATTAGGAGCATTTAATCCACTCCATTTGGACTTTTCCAATCCTACAATATCTGCCTCAGCCGTCAAACAGTTATCATACCCTCCTTTAATAAACTTAAACTTTTCTATTGTAAAATTATTAGTATGAACCTGTTCGCTAGTGACTCTAACATCTAAGTCATCAGAAAGGTAGGCATCAAATAAGTTATTGTAATCACACTCTGGACCAAGTCCAACGGTAACAAAAGCATTAATACTGCCTGTTATAGACATAAGGAAAAATATACTGATTGTTTTAATTTTATTCATACTAAAGCTCTGTTTATCAAAGAAACAAGTTATACATTTTTAACTCTAAAAAAGCCTGAAAAAAGTCTGAAAGAGTCTGAAAGAGTCTGAATCTGCTTTGAAAACTAATTATTTGTGAACTAGTTATCACTTAACTTGGAATCAAAAAATAGTGATGATACATGTCATTTTTTTAAAGATTATATAATGATGTAAACTCATAATCAAATGTATTTTTATTGAAAACAATCCAACCACCTGAAACCAAAACATTAAAGATGATGATTAAATCTAAATCAATTGATAAAAATGTTCTTTTTAATTTAGATTACGCTGCAAATTATGAATCAGCGGAGTCGTATATACACCCCGCTAATTGACCTTAATTACTACACGATTTTTTTGTTTGTTATTTTATTGGGTTTTTATCTAACCGATGGTTTTCAAACATCTCGATAGCTGCTTTTAGCAATCCAATCATGCCTATTCCCAATACAATGATTCCTACAGCTATATCTTGCAAGTGATTTCCAAAAGTATCAATGATAAAATTGTAAAAATTAAAACTGCTATCTTTTGGTGTTTTTCAAAATGAACCATAAGATGATAATATACGATAAAACTAGCTTATTAAATACTTATCCCAATTTATAATGCAAAGATTTATAGAAATACTAGATATCCTTGGTTGTAGAAATTCAGACTACCTCTCAAGTGAAAACTGACCAGTGAATTATGGGAGGTTCACTCTGAACACCCCGCTGGTTGCTTTTAAAAGTAATACTCTTCAAACGAACCGGCTCCTTTTTCTTGACCCAGCTGATTTTCAATCTAGAAAACCTGTTACACTTGCACTATTGATTCATCTAAGATTAAATTCATAATCTTCCTAGCATAATGGTACTTCTTCTTCATATTTCTGGGGTTCATTTTATGACCAATTGAACGATAAAAGCCTTTCTTTTTTAACTCAACAACAATAGACATACCATCCACATATACTAACCCATCTTTATTCTGCAATTTAGGTATTTCAGACCTATCTGGCATATTCCATATATCAAATTTATTCAAACCTTTATAAATATTATCCCAATTAGTATTATTATCAAAAGTTACTTTACATGACTCAGTTTTTTGAAAAACATCTATAGTATTGCAATACTCGTATGTTTCTTGATAAAACTCATCGGTTTCTTCTTTTGTCCAATATTCAAGTGGTGGATTAAAGTACCAAATATGCTCTCCTTCAATCTGACCATTATCTAATTTATAAATTCTATACATACTTTGAATAATCATCGGGTCAAATCCAACTCATATTCGAATTTCTGTTAAATCATCATCTAAAGATAAGTTTCTGAGAATAGACAAATTTGCCGCCTTCGATGCACTATCCGTTGTTGAAACTAAATAATCAGTAAATGAACGATCGCCATCTGGTTTAACAGTATCATATTCAGAACAAGCAGTATTTATCAAAATAACTAGTATTAGTATAAATCTCATATCCCTACTCCACTTATAAACCTATCCACATAATGTGTTAATTTTAAAATCAATCTATCAGTTGTGATGCTGCTATCTTTGAGTTTTGGTTTTTGGAAAATTAACATCTTATTATTTATGGATTAATGGGTGCTAGTTCTTTACTAATGTTTTTATGATAAAAACGGATTTCTCTAAATCTGCTTGTAATGCTCTTTTGCACCGATTGTATGAAATATTCGGGCTAGCATTTAATTTAAAGGAAAAATGTCAAAACATGTCCATTGATCCAACGCAAAAATCGAAAATGAAAATTTAGCTTAAATTTTATGAAACTCTAAGAATAGGACTATTCTTAGAGTTTCATTGGCATTTATTTTATATGTCCAATTGTGGGCATGTTTCAATTTCAAACGTGCCTTTGAAAATATAATCTTCTACACGGATGTTAAATTGTTGCGGGTCACTTGTGTCGTCGCCACTGTCATTTGTTCCTCCGTCATCTTGTAATATCAAACTGATAATTGCTATGCCTTGAGTGCCGGTATATGTGGCAGTTAGACTGCCGTCATTCAACACATCTATTGATGATAATATACCATTCGGATCAGAATCAATACTCACAATTATGTCGCTGACATTTTGTGATGTATTTTCATCATTAGCACCCATATCAAATTGACAAGCTACTCTTTCATCAAGCGGATTGCCTATGTCGGATAATCTAACATAAACATCATTATCGTTGGCAAAACTTGGTTCATCATTGACACAATCGACAGTGACTGAAACTGATGCTGATGATCCACCCGTTATGGTGTAAGTGAAATCATCTGTTGTCTGGCCATCATGGCAGAAATTTGCATCTGGCTCATAACTCAAATCATCACCGCCATTAGTGATAACCACAGTTCCATTAGCAGGTTGTGTCACTGATGTTATCGGCGATGCATCAATGGCTCCAGAGGTATCATTTAACAAGACATCTATTGAATTGACTCCTGAATCCTCAAGCACACTGGTCATATCCGCAACTGCAATCGAAAAATCATCTGCACACACTACGGCCACATTATTCACATTTAACCCTGCTAAAGTTCCTGTTCCATTAGTCACCGAACAATCTTGAGTAGCAGGGAAAGAATCCACTGTTACTGCATATCCTGTGCCATCATTTTGCGCTGGGAAATTAAATGATCCATTATTCGCTATAACCTGTGCATTTGTACCATTATTCACAACCGTAACTGATCCTGATGCACCACTGACATTACCACTGACAGTGTATGTATTTGTGGAACAATCTATGACAACATTACTCACATTTGATCCTGATAAAGTTCCCGAACCATTAATGACGTTACACGTTTGAGTAGCCGGTGAATCACTCACAGTCACCGAATAGGGAGTTCCGTCACTTTGAGGAGAGAAACTAAATGGGCCGTTTAAAGGAATGGTTTGTGCATTTCCACCCATATTCAACACAGTAACCGAACCAGTTGCATTCATGACATCTCCACTGACTGTATAAGTTTGAATCGGATCCAATGATAGATCTAAACACCATTCATTAAGATCACCTGTATCATCGTTTGCATTGTCAGATATTGTTAAATTCCAATTTCCTATAGCGTTTAAACCATCAAAATTAGATAATGCCTCATCAGGTAATGAATCAGGACCAATTGCTGGAGGTGTACCATTACATTGATCTTCGACAACATTTATACTAGAATCGTCAAAAACAGTATTGACATTATCTGATCCACAGCCAAAGCCATTATTTATTCTACCTGGTCTATTCATTAATTCGACTGTTGTTCCAGTGTTCTCATGCTCCAAGCTAAAGATTAAGTCTCCAACATAAGTATGTGAGACATCTGTTGTCACTAATAGATTTGTTATATTTCCAGCACTGCCAAAATTAATGGTTGTAGTTAAACCAGCAGCAGAATCATCAGGAATTGCTGAAGGTGTACTAAAACAAACAAATGAAGGTGTATCAAAACTAAAAGTTGATGATACAACACCTGAGCCACAACCATTATTGGCAGTAACACGCCAATAATTCGTCGTATTGGCAGCTAATGCCACTGGCAAATCCAAACTGGTCGCCGATTGAGTTGTTGTATAAACAATATTACTAAATCCTGAATCTGTGGCTATTTCTAATGTGTAATCTGCCGTATCTGCAACCGCAGTCCAACTAAATGTTGGTGATGAAGTGGAAGTTGATGCATTAGCTGGAGTCAACAAAGATGTTTGTGCGGGCAAACCATCCGTGATGAATACAGAAACATCAACTGATTTAGTCGCTGATGTGGATGTTCCCGTGATTTGAAAATTATTGGCCCCACTTGTTGCCGTGTTATCGATTGAAATATCTACTGAGCTTGAACCGGGAGGCGTTAATGAACTCGGAGTAAAACCGCCCGATGAAGAAAAGCCTGTTGGTAAACCAGGATCAAAAGCAAGATTGACTGTTTCTGAAAATCCATTTAATGGCGCTAAATCTAATGTAATTGTATTTATATCTGCACTAGGATCTACGCAAACCGACTGGGTTAGATTGGTTCCATTCATGTTAAATCCAGAGGCACCACATTCAGGAAATGAAAAATTAGTGATACGTGTCGACCATTGGCTTGCTGGAGAATATTGACCGGTAAACCAAAAAGTACAACCATCCGCTGGATCTATAGAAAGTGCAGCATAATCACCCCAACGGTTACTGCCATTGGCAGATGTACCAGTAACAATAGTTTCTTCGGTTCCCATTGTACCTGCAGCATCTGTACTTAAACGGCCAGTGTAAGCCAATGATGGAAATGTAGAAGGCGATGATTTATTATAAGCAATGGCAATATTACCACTCTCATCCATTGCGGCACTTCCCATCCAACGGCTTTCTGCATCGGGCGCAAATGTGCCTTCGTCATGTAATGTCCAGCCTAATCCTGTGTTTCTTAATTCAATCCAACGAATACCACCATGGTCAGTTCCATCAACATCAGTCACCAAGTTACCTACTATCGATTCGTGTGAACCAAAATTTCGATAAGCCACACGCCACATCATCACTTCTCTTAATGGATCCAAAGTTGTGCCTGAACCTGATTGAGGAAAACAATTAAATGAAGTTAAACCACATAAATTCGAATCAAAGTCAGTGACCTCTATCATGGTGGGTCCTGTGAGACTCGAATTACCAGGAGTGGCCCAATCAACATCAAATTCAAAAATTTCAATGCAATCGCCTGATCCTGCATTTGGGCAAGATCCGGCTCCGTGAGATTCTGTATCTCTGTGACGTAAAAATAACCCAGGTGCATTGGCATCGGGTGGTGTTGATCCATCCAAGTCGGCTGGTGTCAACATTTGGAAACCAAATCCAGCTAAGCCTGAAGCATTAAAACTTTGTAAAGTCGCGGCATTGCCCTGCAACATATTGGCTCTATCAAAAGCATAAAGTGTAGGCTCACTTTCGTTTGATCCCATATAATAAGCATTTGGCCATACGCCATACTTTGGATAATCTGGAAAACTGTTTGATGCTGTAAAAGCATAAGCATAATAAGAGCCTGTTGGATCGCCTGTTTGACTGATGTAAACACACAATTGATTGCCTGAACTAGAAAACTCAGAGATCATCCAACGTCCGGCCATCTCATCATATAAAACAATTGGATCACCGAATCCAGAAGCACAATTGCCTCCTCCCAATGATTCCATTGAAAATGGGCCAACAGCAACTGAACCATCTTTATTGTATATAACAACTGAAGAGCCACTGCTGTTGATCGCTTGAATATAATAATTCATCCCAACGTCTCCCACAGTATCAGGAGGGTTCGCCCCAGAAAATCCTTGTCCATTCATATTGATTGCACCAGGATCTGGACTACGATAGCCTGGACTATTGGCTTGTTTTTCTAATAAAGGGTCCCGCTGTGAATTTCGATCATTAGATCGTTGCGATAAATTTTCAACTTTTGCTTCGTTCCAATGTATTCTTGGTATTTCTTTGATGGCATCTCCTGGCCTCCATTGACTGATGATAGGCGCATCTCTTGCGGGTATCCTCGTTAACGATGGAATAGCTTCACTGACAATGACTGAGCCAAATTTAATCGGCACACCCTTATCGGTGTAAATAACATCGCCTTTTTCACCCTCTGCCCAAACCAATGACATACTTACCATTAATACAACAAATGATATTATTTGTTTAGTATATTGAATTTTCATTAACTTTACCTTCTTTAACTTTAACATTATTTAACTGACTCATGTGGGCTTAAGTATACATCACCATTGTTATTTTGAATACGATAAGACTTTCCATTTTGCCCATATGATTTTTTTAATTTATTTTTGACAGCAGACCACTCACTGATAGATTGTAACTGACTAAAAACGCTGCCTTTGGTTTTGACATCTAATTCTACATTTGCATTAACAGGAATAATGGCATAAATGGTTCCTGATTTGGATTTGAGTTTGATGCCTCTATCCCATTGTGTGCCCATTGGAAATGCTTTTATTTGTCCACTATCGGTTTCTGCTTGCATATCATAATAAGATGATACATTAATTGCTCCTGATTTTGACCTTGATTTAATCGGGTTTTTAACTCTTTTAAAATCAATTTTTCCATAACTTGTTTGCACATCAATTCTATAATCAACAGGGATAAAAAACACCAAATCGACACGACCAATAGAAAAACCAGATTTTGTTCTCTTGTGTTTTTTTATTTCTTTTTGAGGGTATTTAACTTCAATAATAAGCTTGTTTTTAAGCTCTTTGATTTTTAAGTTATGAATGGAGGGTTCACTGCCTATTTCTTGCACTACGGCTGCCAATCCAACCGTATGATGCGTTGTGTTTTTTACAGTAACATTTCCATAATGATTGGTGATTTTTATTGTGCCTTGTTTAAAAGCTGGCTCAAAATCTTTCTGGTATCTTTTAATCTGATATTCAGGAATTTCTTCACTATTTTTTGTAATATTTTCAGAGTGTGAGTAAGCAGAAAATAAAATAAAGCTGAAAAATAATACTAAACTGTTTGGCAATGTGTTCAAAATAATAGAATTTAACTCTAATAAAAACCAAGATTATACAATAACAATATCATAGAGAGTTATAAATAATAATAGAAATGTTCACAGATAAAATTCGTTTTCACTCTTATCAGTCTTGATAGTGATTATTATTGCAGGATGTACCCGTGGTATATTGAGGCAATATCAACTATCAAGTTGTTGATATTGCATTTTTTTTATTTATCTACTGAAAAATACTCACGAGGGACACTATAAAACAAAAACCTCTAGAAGCTTTTTGGAACAACAAAGATCGAGAGGATTACTTTAATTTATGAAGCCAAGACGGGTCTGAATGTTTTTGATTTTATCAGCCAAAATGTAATATAGGCCAAACCAATAGCGGTTGGTGCAAACCAGTTGTAATAGCCTGTTAGAATATTTTGTGCGACAAAAAATGCGGTGACTGCAGCTGTGTATCCGCCTAACATCTTTGATAAATGTAGGATCAACCATTTGCTTTTGACGGTTGTAGGTTGTTTAAATAGGAGTAAATCAATAATTCCAAAACCTATGCCAATGGTGCCGAAAACTGTTCTTAATGGGTGTAGGTTTCCATCAAGTATAACTGAATATGACATGACCATGATGCTGACGATTATGATGGTGTAGGACAATAGTTTATCGATGATAATTTTTGGGTTAGGATTTTTTAAAGCCAAGCTTCTTTTACCTCCAATAAGAAAATACAGGGTTAATAGACCAATATGAAACATGGTTGGGCTGACATGGCCTGGTAAGATTGACACGATTATTGAAAGGACTACTGATGCTAGCATAGAAATAGTGAATAATTTACCTGTTTGTTTATGCAAAGGACTGCCTTTTTTTGAAAACAAGGCAAAAGCACCTATCAAAAATGCAGCTCCACCTAATACAACATGAGTATATATTAATGATTGAGTAACATTGATTGTGAAGTATTTTCCCATTATCCAAGACGCAAGCAATGCTAGGATAAAGGTTAATGTGAATATTTTGGTGTAACTGATGAGTTTCATACTGAGTCTCTGTTCTAAAAAAAACAAAGAATAGCTATTTCAATAGAAACTAACCTCCTAATACATGTTTTGAGAGTGATTTTATGATAATAATGTCAAATAAGCTTTGGGTGACATGCCTTCGAATTTTTTAAAAGCACGGTAAAAACTGGCTTGAGAGTTAAACCCTGAATCCAGTGCCAAATCTAATATTGACTGGTTTTTATGGCTGTTTGTGCTATTTGCGCTGAGTAGTTTTTTAATGTGTTTGACTCTGTAACTGTTGATTAAATCCCTAAAGCCCATTTCAAATTTTTGATTAACCACGAAGGATAAATTTTCTGCTGTTACACCTAAGTCTGTGGCTAATTTTTTTAATGTGATTGTTGCATCCAGGTAAACAGACTCTTTGTGCAATTTTTCAAGCAATAGTTTTTCCGTGTCTTGCCCTTTACTGTTTTTGATTTTTTTTGCCAAGGATTCTAGTTTAGTTTTGGATACGTGTACTTTTAATCCGTCCTTTTTATAGCCCATAAAACCGAGATAATAGGTCACAAAAGCCAAAAATAAATTGAAAAAACGCCAACGATACATTTTTTCATCCATGGCTAAGGAAAACGCGTCCATAAATTGATTGGCCATCAATAAAAAACTCAATACCATGCTCCAATAAATCA
>JBGCFT010000044.1:0-15877 GCA_045107085.1 Marinicellaceae bacterium
ATGGGCTAAAACTAAATTTATGATATCAGAATATTACCAGCAAAAAATACCAGCAACATTACTTCAATGTCAATTGTTTTCTGGTCGCACACATCAAATTAGGGTTCATACCAGCGCAAGTCAAGCTCCGATAGCAGGAGATCAACGTTATGGCAATGCAAAGTTTAACCAAAAGCTTAGAAATTTAGGTTTAAAAAGATTATTTTTACATGCTGCCAGTATTCAATTTAAAGACTTGGATGAAGTCATTATAGTTAATGCAGAATTGCCCATCAAGTTACAAAATATATTAGAGAAATTATAAATGTCACAATACAATCACAAACAAATATACCCAAAGGGCAGTTTAGTTCAGTTCGAAATTGATTCTGAGATTTTAAAAGATAATCCATTGAAAGATCCTCATGTTCGCACTGTTTTTGTTTACCTTCCAGCTGACTACGATGAAATTAGCGATCTACCTGTTATGTATTACTTGGCAGCTTATACCAATAGTGGAACAGGTGTAGTGGGCTGGAGAGCTTTTGGAGAGAGTATTACCGAAAGATTAGACAGGTTAGTAGCCGAAGAAAAAATGGGTCCAACCATTGTTGTATTGCCTGATTGTTTTACTTGTTTGGGAGGCAATCAGTATATTGACTCTTCGGCTATAGGAAATTATGCAACTTATATCGTTGAAGAGATGGTTCCCATAGTTGAAGAAAACTTCAAGGTGAAAAAAGGCATGCAACACAGGGCAGTTTTGGGTAAATCTTCGGGTGGTTTTGCAGCGATGCGTTTTGCTATGGATTTTCCAGGCTTTTGGGGAGCAATTGCGAATCAATCTGGAGATGCTGGTTTTGATGTGTTGTATCAACGTGATTTTCCTACTGTTGCTAATGTATTGGCCAATTATAAAGGTGATGTTAATCATTTTATTAAACGTTTCTGGAAGGCAAAAAAGACCCACGGAACGGATATCTTAACACTCATGATGATTTGTATGGCGGCTACTTATGATCCTCAAGAGGAAATTGTATTGCCATTTGATCTTGAAACCTGTGAGATAAAACCTGAAAGATGGCAAAACTGGCTCAATGCTGATCCTGTTAATTTAGTACAATATAATGTCAAAGGTTTGCTGCAACTCAAGGGCCTTTTTATGGATTGTGGTTTCAGAGATCAGTTTATGATTCATTATGGAATGCGAAGATTGAGTAAACAACTTGAAAAGTATAAAATTGAACATACATACGAGGAGTTCAATGGAACCCATTCGAGCATAGACTATCGCTTAGACATATCTTTGCCTTTTTTATATGATAAAATTAAATAAACCGAGAACAACATGAACATTAAAGTCAGTCCTGAAGCACAAGAATTTTTGGCAGATGTTATTTCAAAACATGATGTAGATGATTTGCATCTGCAAGTTATGGTAAAAAACCCTGGAACACCTGTTGCAGATTGTTTTCTAAACTTTTGTGAACGTGATGAAGCGCCCAATGACGCTCATGAGTTCAAACAATCAAGTTATAGTCTATTTATCAGTAAAAATGATGAAAAATATTTAGATGATGCCAGCATTGACTATGATATAACTGATACTGGTGGCCAGTTAAATATTAAAGCACCTAAATTAAAGGGTGAAAAACCAGATGAAGAAGCTCCTTTGCATGATAGAGTTCAGTATTTTATTGACGCAGAACTGAACCCATCATTAGCCATGCATGGTGGCAATGCTAAGTTAACAAAAATAGAAGAAGGCTATGCTTTTATTGAATTTGGTGGTGGTTGTAATGGATGTGGCATGGCTGGGCAAACTTTATCCATGGGAATGGAAACTAAATTATTAGATCATTTTCCTGAACTAAAAGGTTTAATGGATGGAACTGACCATTCAACAGGTGAAAATCCTTATTATACTTAATTGAAAAAACTGAGAATTATTATGAAGAATTTGATATTGATATTGTCAATGTTGGTTGCAACCAGTGTTTCATCTGCTGATCACTCTGAGGCTGTTGATGTCGAAGTCATTGAAAGTTATACAGATCAACTTTTTCAGCATCAGAACATTTACATAGGGCCTCAACCACAATTCGAAGATTTTGCAAGTATTAAATCTGAAGGAATAACTGCAGTAATAAACATGCGCAGACCATCAGAAATGGATAAACTTGACTTCTATGAAGATTATCTACTAGAAAAAGCAGGCATCAAATATTATACCTTGCCGATAGGTGGCGATGAATTTAAATATACACCAGCCAAATTAGAACAATTTGCACAATACTTGGAAGCAAATGATGGTAAAGTTTTATTACATTGTGGTTCTGGTCACAGGGCTTCACAATTGTGGGCTGCATATTTGGTAAAATATAAAGGAAAAACACCCAATCAGGCATTAGAAATGGTTAAAGATATGGGATGGTGGCCTATGCCTATGGAAACTCTTTTAAACCAAAAACTTTCTGTAACTTTAGTCGATTAAAATCTAATCTAGAACAATTTTCACACTCAAAAGCCTTTTAATCAGGCATACCTATAAAACATTGTAGCAATAACTTTATTTATCTCTGTTAATTATGGATAATACAAATGCATGTTTGTATTTGGAGCGAAAAACTTTGTATCTTAGACCTAAAATTCTTATATTTTTATTGTTAATGGCAAATATGGTCAATGCAACATTGGTTGATGTAAGCAAAACATCGTTATTAGTTAAGAATACCAATGCCAATGATGTATTGCTTCTAAAACAAGCTTTTGCACAAATTATTGCGAAGAATACTGGAGAATCATTAGCAAATATCATACAAAATCCTTATTTTTTAGACAGCGATATTAAATCGGGTATAAAACGTTCTTACTTTGAAAAAATAGATAAAAAATACCTTTCCAATAAAGACGAAAATTACTATTGGTTTCATGTAGTTATGCATCAATCATTTATAACCGATTTAATTAAAAGAGCCGGCTTTTCACTATTGCCGCATAATCGCCAAGAGATTGTCTTATGGGCGGCTCAAGAGTATATTGTTCTTCCTCCAGATCCCGTAGAGCTTGCTGAAGATGAAATTGCTATACCCATTCAAGATGATCAACAAGTTATTTTGGGCCCACAATTAAAATATGCTTATGATGATGAATTGTTTAATTACTGGTTTAAAAATTGGGCGGAATCATTGGGAATGGTATTCATCAACCCTAAAATTGATGAAGAAGATATGTTAATCGTAACGCCAGACTCCATTCAGAATTTATCTTTTCAGGCCCATGAGCATACACAATTAAAGTATGATAAAAAATTGAGTTTATTGATGTTTTTAAAAAGAACTGATGATGACGTCAAATATAGAGTAGGATCATTCATTGAAGGTGGTGAAATGTCAATTAAACATTATCAGCAACCGGCCATAGAAGAAGGTGAGTTGATTTTTTCAATTGTTGCTGACATGGCAGAACACTATGCAAATGTTTACAAGGTTGATGCATTAGCGTTAGAGACCCAATTTATTCAAATAGTGATTAATGGTTTAAATGGATTTGATGACATTAGTACCGTCAAAAATTACTTTAAAGATCTGTCAGTGATCGAGGAGTTTCAGATTGTTTCTGCAAGTAAAGGTCAGATCGTATTGTCAGCAAATATGGTTGTATCAAATGATTCCTTTGTAGAAATTGTTAAGAGACAAAACATCTTAATGCCTGTTGAGAATGGTTCTATTAATCAACTTGTTTTTAATCTTATTGATGAGTATGAATGATGAATTGGTTAAGATACTTACCTAACGTTATTACAATTGGGCGCATTTTTGCCATGATTCCGCTGGTATGGTTTATGCTGAAAAAGCAATACGAATATGCTTTATATATCGCTGTTCTTGCTGCGTTTTCTGATATGTTAGATGGGTTTTTAGCCCGAAGATTTGGATGGGAAGGAAAATTAGGCCGCATACTCGATCCCATAGCTGATAAATTTATGATGTTGTGCTGCTATCTTCTGTTCGCTGTCCAAGACATCATTCCTAATTGGTTACTCATAGTGGTATTGGCCCGCGATATTTGCATTATTACAGGTGGCGTATTTTACCATTATGCAGTTTTAAAAGTTGACAATGAAAATCCGAGTTTTTTAAGTAAATGTAACACGGCTTTGCAATTATTGTTAATTGTTGTGCTGTTATCGCACCATTCAATTTATCAGTTTCATTTGCTTTTTATTGATGTTTTAATCTATTTAGTGACTTTTTTCACTGTTAGTAGTGGCTTACATTATGTATATTTTTGGAGTAAGAAAGCAGTTATTGAAAATGATAGACAGTCCAAAAAATTAGCAGATAAGGAGAATTAGATGCGTATAGAGTCAAATCGTTGGTATTTCATGGCGGTATTTTTATTGTTGGGGTTTTTTATTTATATCCTATCACCCATACTCACTCCGTTTGCTGTGAGTGCTTTATTGGCTTATTTGTTTGACCCTTTTGCAGATAAATTAGAAAGTTGGAAATTAAGTCGGACATTATCCGTTGTCATTGTGTTTGTATTAATGATACTAATATTGTTTGTCATATTACTGTTTCTCATACCTACGTTAGAACATCAAATATCAAACCTCATCACTAATTTACCTAATTATTTCCAATGGTTAAGCGACCATGTAACGCCTTGGCTGCGTGAAAAGTTTGGTTTACAAACAGATGTCTTTAATATGTCAGAGGTGACAACTTTATTGAAGGCGCATTGGAATGAAGCTGGAGGCATGGCTAAATCTGTCATTGCTTCATTATCAAAGAGTAGTTTGGTTGTGGTTAACTGGATGATGAATATTATATTGATACCAGTGATTACTTTTTATCTATTAAGAGATTGGGATATTTTAACTGCACGAGTAGGAGAACTTATTCCAAGACCTGTTTATCCAACAATTAATAAACTCGTTACCGAATCAAATAGCGTAATGAGTGCATTTTTAAGAGGTCAATTTTCTGTCATGTTGGCATTGGGTGTGATTTATACCATTGGATTAATGATGATAGGGTTAGACTTATCCTTATTGATAGGCATGGGTGCCGGAATTGTTTCATTTATACCTTATTTAGGCGCTATCACAGGCATGATTGTCGGTGTCATTACTGCCTTTGTTCAATTTGGCGACTTAACCTATGTAATTTATGTCTTAATCGTTTTTGGAATAGGACAATTGCTTGAAGGCATGGTTTTAACTCCGTGGTTAGTGGGTGATAGAATTGGGCTTCATCCTGTTGCAGTAATATTTTCAGTCTTAGCTGGAGGACAGCTGTTTGGATTTGTTGGTATCTTGTTGGGTTTGCCCATAGCTGCGGTAATTATGGTCTTGCTGAGATTTGCTCACCACAATTATAAGTTGAGTAAAGCTTATGGCGATGAAGACGATATCATGCTGTCAAATAGAGAAAAAAAGAAAAAGGCTGAAACAGAAGAGTGAATGAATCCCATAAGCAACTGCCTTTAGATTTCAAAAATAAAAATAATTCAACTTATGCTGAGTTTTTAATTGAAGGCAATAATGGCGTGATTAAAGGTTTGAACGCTTTTTCTGAATCAAGCGCCTATATTTTTTTTCTTTGGGGAAGTTCTGGTTGCGGAAAAAGCCATTTATTGCATGCATTTATCAACGAAAAAGTAGGGTCAGACAAACAAGCTGTTCTTGTTCAACCTAAAGATCTTGTTAAGCGAGAAAACGTTTCTCTCATTGCAATGTTCGAATACATTTGCATCGACAATGTGCATAGGATTAGTGGCGATGTTTTACTTGAAGAAGCTTTGTTTTTTTGGATTAATGAAATTAAACAATATCAAAAGAAGTTGATTCTGGCCAGTCAAATTCCTAACAGTGATAATCAATGGAAACTGGCTGATTTACGTTCTAGATTGGCATCAGGAATTACCCACCAATTAAAGCCTTTGTCTCGATCTGGTGTATTGGAAGCTTTTTTGCACCAAGCAAAAGTACGTGGCTTAAACATTGATGCTAAAGTGATAAATTATTTAGAAAATAATTGCGCTATGAACATGTCCTTTCTTAAAAATTTAATCATTGCACTTGATAAAGCCACGCTGATTCAAAAAAAGCAGGTCACTATTCCATTAATCAAGAATATTTTACAAACAGAGCTTGTCAATTAATTCAATTTCATAGATAATGCAATCGACTTTCGTTGGTCACTTGGTAACAACTAGCGGTGGACTTGGTCAGGCCCGGAAGGGAGCAGCCACAGTCGTGAATTTGTGTATTAAGACCGGCTAACGGGAGTCACCTTTTTTTTCTGATGATATTTGTTTATAAATCTCCTATCTCTTCGTCTAAAAATACTCATTGACGTTCGTCAACTCGAATTTTTAAACTCGACCTAGAAAATTTCTAAAGCAATCTCATCAGAAAAACCAAAAATAGTCTTGTTTATTCTCAATTCTTCCTTAAAAATACTCATTGACGTTCGTCAACTCGAATTTTTAAACTCGATCTAGAAAATTTCTAAATCAATCTAATCAGAAAAACCAAGACAATAGTCTTATTTAAATCTCAATTCTTCGATAAAAATACATATTGATGTTTGTTAACTCGAATTTTTAAACTCGACCTAGAAAATTTCTAAATCAATCTAATCAGAAAAAACCAAGACAATAGTCTTCTTTAAATCTCAATTCTTCGATAAAAATACTCATTGGTGTTCATCAACTCGAATTTTTAAACTCAACCTAGAAAATTTCTAAAGCAATCTCATCATAAAAACTCACTAATTAATTCGCTTTTCCCATTGAGTATTCTCTGCGTTATAAATCATCACTTACATTCGTAAACTCAAATTTTAAGCCTTGACATAAGAACTTTCTATGCAACCTAATAAGAAAACACCATTGCTTAACTTTAATCTATTCGTTTATAATTATTTATTGTCTCCTGAAATAGTGTTTTATAATGAAAAAATTGATTTATATTTCAGTAAGAATATAGTAGCATAACTATCTTTGGAACTTTGTCAGCTCAACTATTTATATGAATATTATTATCAATAATACCTTATCCCTTTCTTCGAAATTCATTTTGTTTACATTACTACTAACCACCTCCTTAGCTATTAATGCAGAGCCCTCAACTATACGGTTTTTGAATTATAATTTTGATCCACTTGTTTCAATGTCAGAAAATAAAAATTCATTTTTAGAAAATGATAACGGTAAAAGCCTTTATTTTATTCAATTTACGGGCGCTACAAAGCAAAGTTGGTTAAATGAAATCAAACAACAAAGTATAGAAATTATTCAGTATTACCCAGATAATACTTACCTGGTTTGGGGAGCGACACAGAGTGCTTTTGAAATGGAGCAAAATAGTTTTGTTCGTTGGGTTGGTGCATTTGCAAAACCTTATCGTGTTAGTCCTAATCTTACCAAATTCTCTGGTGTTATCAAAAACGTAAACGTACATTTTTATAACAGTGGAGATCCTGCGGCCATAATGACGAAAATTAAAAACACAGGTGCAGTTGTTCTAAATTTTAATCCAGCTCAACCTGACAAAAAACTATACGATGCAATTATTCAAATTGATTCAAAGTCAGTTGCTAAAATTATTGATATTCCTGAAGTTATATCTGCTAGTCATATTTCCAGTAAACCAATACTAGATGGAGAAAGCTCATCACAAACTAATGCTGGTAATCTAGACGAATCAAATGTACCTATGTTAGATTATAATTCATGGTTAAGTGATATTGGTTTAGATGGTAGCGGAATAATTTGGTCGATCACAGATTCTGGGGTTGATTATGATCACCCTGATTTAAATTCTCGAATTGTTGGAGGTTTTAGTTACGCAGGGTGTACAGGTGGAATGCCAGGTAATGATACAGGCGGCCATGGAACACATGTCGCGGGAATTACAGGCGGTGATGCAATGAGTGGTACTGTTGATAGCGATGGCTTTCTCTATGGGTTAGGTGTAGCGCCAGCTTATTCAATTTTTACGCAAAACCCAATTTGTCCAACAAGTGCATCTTGGCCTCCCAATGGTGGCTGGCAAGAGCTTTCAAAACAGGCATTAATTGGCGGTGCAATCGGTTCCAATAATAGTTGGACATCTGGTGAGGGAACTGCTCATGGGTATCAAGCGACAGAAAGAGCGCATGATGTCATGGCAAAAGACGGAAATTTTGATACAGATGGAATTGCAGAAGAGTTTATTATGGTTTTTTCTGCAGGTAATTCTGGTCCTGGTGCAAGCTCTTTAACTTCTCCCAAAGAAGCTAAAAACATCATTGTGACTGCTGGTACACAAACTCAGAGAGTTTCTGGTGATGTAGATGCCATGTACAATAGTTCAAGTCGAGGCCCTGCAGTAGATGGTCGATATGTTCCTACAATTGCAGCCCCCGGACAATCAGTTGCATCAACTAGGAACGATGGTGGCGGATCTTGTGGAACACCCATTTCTGGCACGAATGGATTGTATTCATTTTGTACGGGAACAAGTATGGCATCACCACATACTTCTGGATCTGTCATTTTAATCAGTCAATGGTGGAGACAAAATAACGAAGGCAAAGATCCAAGTGTTGCAATGGCAAAAGCATTGCTGATTAACACAGCTACTGATATTTTCGATGGAGGGCCGATACCTAATTTTAATGAAGGTTGGGGTAGGGTTAACTTGAGTCAACTGTTTCAAGCAGAAACTCCATTTGAATTTTACGATCAAGAAACTATTATAGATAATACAGAGGAAGTTTGGGAAACGAGTGTAGGAGTTGTTGATCCGACTAAACCGGTTAAAATAACACTTGTGTGGTCAGATGCGCCGGGTGCGATCGGATCAAATCCCGCATTAGTTAATGATTTAGATTTAGAGGTGGATTATAACAATACAACCTACTTAGGCAATAATTTTGAATCCGGAACATCTGTAACTGGTGGCACTACCGATCAATTAAATAATATGGAAAATGTCTATATTGATTCTGCTGATGGGTTTGTTACCATTCGTGTCAAAGGCACAAATGTAGCAGGAGACGGTGTGTTTTTTAGTGGTGATGAAACAGATCAAAATTTTGCATTAGTTTGTTCTAATTGCGCAGAAGAGCCAGATTTTACAATAAGTTTAGAAACCTCAGAAGTTTCTGTCTGTGTTCCAGAAATAGCACAATATCCAATTGGCATTAACTCAATTCTTAATTATGAAGATCCTGTTACATTTGCCGTTGAAGCTACGCCAGTCAATGCCAATGCAGAGTTTTCAGTTAACCCGGTCACTCCAGTAGGTAATTCAGTTTTAACGATTTCAAATTCTGAGAACATATCAGTTGGAAACTATTTGTTTAACTTGACAGCCACATCTACCACAGGAACAAAAATTCGTGAATTATCTATGAACGTATTTGATGCTATTCCGTCTCAAAATAATTTATCTGTGCCAGTTAACAAAGCTCTTGATGTCAATGAATTTGTTACATTTGAATGGGTCGGGGCTGAGCAAGCTATTTCTTATACATTGGAAATAGATAACGATTCGGATTTTTCATCTATTGAATACTCTGCAACAGAAACTGAATTAAGTCATACTATGCAACAAGCATTAGATTCGAGCACTGTTTATTATTGGCGAGTAAAAACGGATAACTCATGTGGATCAAGCCAATCAGAAGTTTATTCTTTTACCACTCTTGCAGCACCTGGAGATTGTGCATTAACATCAACTCCGATCACGCATTTTGAAGACGATGTTGAATCTGGGAAAAATGGTTGGAGCTCAAATGGAACTCAAAATACATGGGAAATTAATGGACAGGATCCTTTAAGTGGAGATTCATCTTGGCATGCTATTGATGTGGATAGTTTAAGTGATCAAAGACTGGTATCGCCTGTTGTGCAATTGCCATCAATTAGTCAAAGTCCAATCACATTGCAGTATTTTAATGATCAATCAATAGAATCTACAGCCCCAAATTGTTGGGATGGTGGAATTTTAGAAATTTCAACTGATGCAGGTGTCTCTTGGAATTATGTGGAAAATGATAAAATGCTAACAGACCCTTATGAGGGCAATTTTAGTGGGACAACCAATCCACTAACAGGCCAAAATTTCAGAGGGTGGTGTGGTGACCCACAATCCTGGACCAAGTCTGTTGTAAATTTAGATAATTTTGCAGGTCAATCAGTGCAATTTAGATTTAGATTAGGCACAGATGGATCAGTTGGGAGAGCTGCAGGCTGGAAAATTGATGACATCAAGGTTAGATCGTGTCAAAAACCAAACTTAATTTATGCCAATGGTTTTGAGGCTAATAATCCCTAATTATTTTTATAAGTTTTAAGAATATTCAAAACGGGTAATGAATTTATTATCCGTTTTTTTGTGACTAAAAATTAGTATATTTTTCCATTGTCAAATGATATAAAAACATAACTTTTTATACTAATTTTTTTTCCAAATGAATACTATCCCATAGCCTGCCTTTCCAGTATGTAAGCTTTGGTATTCTGCCAATTTCTTTGTATCCAGATTTAAGGTATAAATTTAAAGCAGGCTGATTAAATTCAAATACACCCAATTCTATTCGATCAAATTTTTGGCTCATTATTTGTTCTTCCAAATACTTCATTGCTTGTGTACCAACTCCTTTAGCGCGAGCAAAAGATTCACCGATGACGATGCCAACCCATGCCGTATTTTCTTGACTCTTAATTAAATGTTTTGGATTACATTGGTAATTAATTTCCCCAATCGGTTGATTTCTTAGGCTAATCAGATACCTATATGTGTCTTTATGGCGAGTATACTCATCATTTAACCTTTTTAGGTTTATTGCGGTATTTAAATCATCTTCATTTTTGTGTACAGAGAATAAATGTTTAATTTTGGGATCATTTCTCCAGTTTTGAAGTAAATCCATTTCTTCTTTTGAAGGGTTTATTAGGGGCTTATAGGTCAATTTCATTGGCTTATCTGACACTGTCAATTAAACTTAGTTCAATAATTAAGGGCAGGTGGTCTGAGCCTATATCATTTCCTGTTTTGATATTTTTTACTGTAAATTCAGAAGAAACTAAGCAATGATCTATAGGTCTCCAATGACAACCAGAGGCCATTTAATGGCACGGCTTATTTCTGCTATTTGATTAATTTGACCATTTCTTGCTTGGTAATATTCATCGTTTATTGGGGGCAATCGATGCGTTGTAATAATCATAACATGATACTGAGGCTTCTATGCTAGGTACGTGATTTTATTTGATTACACCAAAAGGATCATCAATACTCAATGATGGTTGTGTAAACCATTTTAGCCCAACTTTTGTTATGTAAAAATGATCTTCTAATCGGACGCTAAATTCACCAGGAACACAAATCATAGGTTCATTACTAAAACACATGCCTTCAGCAAGTTTTGTTTCATCAGAACCAACTAAATAAGTCCATTCGTGAACATCTAGTGCAATACCATGGCCTGTTCTATGAGGTAGGCTCGGTAAATTATAATCTGGACCTAATCCCTGTTGAGTTAATTAATCGCGAGTTGCTTTATCAACTGATGCACAAGTTTCCCCTAGTTGAGCTGCTTCAAATGCAGAGTTTTGTGTGTCTTTTTCTATTTGCCATACTTTTCTTTGTTGTTCATTAGCTTCTCCAAATACATAACTGCGAGTGATATCTGAAATATAGCCTTCTATATGACACCCCGTATCAATTAATACCATGTCGTTTTGTTGTAAGGTTTTGGGTTCCTTTACGCCATGAGGAAAAGCACTATCTTCCCCAAATAAAATGATACAAAAGTACGACCCATTAGCAACGCCCATTTTTTCATGGGCTTGATTGATAAAATCGACTACTTCTTTTGTGGATATGTCCTTGTCAAGAATTTTTAAAGGTGACCTAGAAAATTTCTAAAGCAATCTCATCAGAAACAACCTCAATTATATTTCTATTTAGACAATCCTCACTGAGATTTTTAACCTTTAATGAGAAAATATATACAATAATTTATAAACTATATAAGTGATTTTGATTGTGGTTTTGCTTCATATTTTAATCATTACTCAAAACTGTTTTTGAAAATTGCGTCAGGTTTTGGAGTATATTGTTCAACCAGGTTATCACATCTGTTTCTTAATTGTTTTAATTGAATCTGGTAGTTTTTGTTGCTTGCTAAGTTGACCAATTCATTAGGATCAGTTTCAAATTCATGCAAAAACTCATAAACTGGATCTTGTTCAAAATATCTGGCATACATGAAATTTTCAGTTCGCACACCTTCCCATTTCGGGATCCCTGCATGTATGAGTAAGTGTTCACAAAAAAAATCAGACCTCCATTCGATGCTTAATCCATGAACAAGTGGCATTAAACTTAAGCCCTGATAATGATGCGGAATACTAGCTCCTGCTATTTCTAAAAGTGTGGGAGCTAAATCTATATTTAATACCATTGAATTAACATTTTTTCCTTTGTTTAATTCCTCAGTTCTGGGATCAAATATAATCATTGGAATTCGTAAAGATTCTTCGTAATGTGACCATTTACCAGCGAAACCGCGATTTCCCATATAATAACCATTGTCGGCAAGATATATAATGACTGTATTATTGTCGATCTTTAAATGTTGTAATTGTTGTCTTAATCTTCCTATGGCTGTGTCTATTCCTGTTATCATTCGAAAATAGGCTTTCATGTTCTTTTGATATTTTTCATCGGTGTCCCATCTCCAGAAAAATCTTTCTCTGTTTAAAGACGTTTTTAGAAACTCTGGTAATGCATTAAATATCGATTCATCAGAAAGTAGTGGTTCTGGAATTGTTATATTTTCGTACAAACCATTGGATGATTCAGGCCAGGGAAAATGGTCATCAAGATTAAATGGGTCTGCATGTGGTGAATTGAAGCTTATGGTCATAACAAATGGGTTATTCTGTTCTTGTTTAATGAAATTTATGGCTAAATCCACAGCATGATCAATCTCATGTTTAATAGATCCATCTTCCATCTTAAAAAAATACTGTGCCCGTGGAAAAAACTCTTGGTAATCGAACAAGGTATCCATGGCTTCAGGAGTCACTTTTATGCCAAATTTTCCAACAAAACCAGATTTATATCCATGTTGTCTCAGTTTAACTGTATAACTATTGGCTATATCCATGTCTTGAATGGGTGGTTTATTAAAGGAGAACCCATGAGTTCTTTCAAATAGTCCTGTAAGAATTGATGCCCTACTGGCAGTACAGATCGATGTTGTTACAAAGGCATTATTAAACTTGGTTCCTTCAGATGCCAATAAGTCGATGTTTGGAGTTTGAACAATGGGGTGACCAGCACATCCAAGAGTGTCATTTCTTTGATCATCAGCTAATAGAATAATGATATTTGGTTGTTTTTTTGAATTTCTAGGATTAATATAGCGGTGAGTCAATGATGCTGCAACTGCTGATTGAGCAAATGATTTGATAAATTTTCTTCTGGTATATTCACCCATTGCAATATTGTAACCCAATTACGGTATGAATTTTCTGTGTATGAATATTTTTTGTCACTAATTGTCATCAAACAGCGTATTATCTATTAACTAAAAATTAAGATTAAAAAATTATGAATAAAAAATTTATACTAATCATTGCGAGCCTGACATTACTATCTGCCTGTGGGCAAGATAATCAGTCTGATAATACAGATACTCAATCTCAAGGAGATCAAGTGGTTTCTATAAAGTCTAGTCCATCAAAATTAGCCAAATATATGTTAGAAGACACTGTTTGTAATGCTTTGAGTGTTGATGAATTGAAACAATTATTCAATGTGACAACTGAAGTGAAAATTGCTGGTCAGACCAATAATTATTCATCAGGTGTTACTTGTTCATATAATTGGACTAGATCAGATGCTGCTGAGCGTAAAGAAGAGTTTATAGATTATACTATTCAACAAATGCAGGGTAAAGTTGAGAAAATTTCAATGCGTCAGAGAACAACTGAGAGTAATATTTCAATTCAAGTTGATGAATACAAGGGCCAACTAACACGTTTTGTTCCCGTTAAACTATCAGAGGAGCAATTACAAAGTCAAATTGAATTGGCCAAGAAACGGGCAGAGGAGAGATTGACAGACGAACAAAAGAAAGTAGCAGGGGATATGGCCAATTCCATGGTAGAAAAAATGCTTCGACAAAATAATAACAATGAAGTCATAGATAATCTTGGTGATGGAGCTTATTGGTCAAATGTTGCTGGTGGTGGTTTGAATATTCTTTCTGGTAATACAAAAATGTTTATCTCATTGATGATTGGTGATACGCAGGAAGAAGACAAACAAAATGCAATCAAAATTGCCAAATCAATCTTAAACTAAAATAGATTATCATTCGCTGCCAAAGCTTATAATGAATAGACTGTTGAGGATTAAGCTTTTAACACCCCAATTTCAATCAGTCTTTGAGTTAAAAAGTCTTTGGCAAGAATGTCTTCATATTTTTTTCCATCACCAATACACGAAGGAATACAATTGAGCTGAGCATTGGCATGTGGGTGGCAGAAAAATGGCATAGAATATCTCTCGGATGTACTGTGGTCAGGATTAATGACTCTGTGCGTGGTTGAAGGAATAATATTGTTGGTGATGCGTGATAACATATCTCCAGAATCCACAACGATCTGGTTAGGAAGACTCGGCACTGAAAGCCATTGCCCATCACGGTCTAATAATTCCAACCCTCCGTCAGTCGCTCCAACCAATAGTGTAATTAAATTAATGTCTTCGTGTGCTCCAGCTCTAATGGAATCTTTTTCTGTAAATTCTTTTAAAGGCGGATAATGAATGGTTCGAAGAATTGAATTTCCGTCTCTTATCATATCTTCAAAATAAGTTTGAGGTACATCCAAAGAGTGTGCCAATGAATGGAATAAACTTGTTGCGACTTGGTCCAATTGATCATAAACCTTTAATCCTATTGATTTGAAGTCTTCAACATCATTGTCAGGCCAGATATTATTGGGATAATCACGGGTATTTTTATATAGATTGTTCGATTTGAGCTCCCTGCCAATGTGCCAAAACTCTTTTAAATCAGGGTGTTTACTATTTTTAGCGTGTTCCACTAATCGAGGAACATAACCTCGTTGACCACCATTGTCTCCAAAGTATTGCATTTTTGTCGATAAAGGCAAAGCAAAAAATTCTTTATATTTTTCGTAAGCTTGGTCTATTAATTCAAAAGAAAAATCATAAGGATTAAGAACAATAAATCCATACTCAACCAATCCATTATAAAAATCATCAATAAATCGTTGCTTTTCTAATTGAGTACCTTTAATCAAATCTATCTGGTTGAGTTCAGGGACTTGTCTTTTTTGCTTGTTCATTAGAACTACCTTATTTAAATTTTGTTATCTTATATGATGTAAAGAATTATTTGAAAAAACTAATTATTATTTATTTGACAACTTCAAATGTCAGAATAAAATTAACAGGAACAGTGTAGTTAATGCTGTCTAAATGTGCTAATTTTCGCAATACATCCACGCCATTTTCCAGCCCAAAAGTACTGGCATTAATGATTAATGGTTTGTGCAATGTAACTATTTTATTTCCAAATTGTTCTAGCACCATAAATTCAGCATTTAATAGAGCGGATAAACCATGTAAGTCTACATCAAACGCAATCTTATGAATGCCTGGTTGCAAGTGTTCAGGTTTTATTTGAGCATGTATATCGGCTGTTTTATAGATATCGGTTTGAAAAAGGTGCTTTTGAATGCGCTCATTACGAATGGGGATGTTTGTTTCTAATGAATTTAGATCTATATTTAGAGTTAATTTTCCATTTTGGTTTATGGTACCCATGAATTGAGTGAAATGAGAGACTTCAGC
>JBGCFT010000045.1:0-7191 GCA_045107085.1 Marinicellaceae bacterium
ACAATAATTAACGTATCTTTTAAATCCACATTTTCTAAAACAGTGTTAACTGATTTATTTAACTCTACTGTTTCAGATAAAGCCCGATAAGCATTGCCATCATGATGACCATGGTCAATGCGTCCCGATTCTATCATTAAAAAGTAAGGTTTATTTTGTTGTTTTAAAATATCTAAAGCCTTTTGTGTCATTTGACTCAGAGAAGGCTCACCCGATTTATCGTTTGGTCTATCGTGTTCATAATGCATGTGTTTTGGTTCAAATAATCCCAATAAATGTTTGGTATTTTTAGCATCAATATTTTCGAATTGTTCGAGATTCCAAACTGCAGCTGAGTCCTTGTATTTTTTCAGCCATTCTTTGGTTAAATCTCTGCCGTCTAATCGTTCACCCTTCTTGTCCGAATATTCAGGATCTATTTTAGTGTTGGGCAAAAAATTTCTGCGGCCACCGCCTAAGGCAACTTCAAGCCCATCTCCATAAGGAAATTCGACGAGTTGTTGCGCAATATCTTTGCAGCCTTTGTCGCGTTGAGCAATTGCAATATCTTCATCGGCTTCCCAATAGCGAGATACAGAGTGCGCATAGGTAGCAGCCGGTGTTGCATGAGTTAATCTTGCCGTTGTTACAACGCCTGTACTCATGGATGCTTGTTCGGCCAACTCTAATAAGGTGATGACCTCATTGCCTTTTTGTGAATCACAGTTATCTTTTATTCCATTACCATTCACAGAGATCAATGAATCTTTGGTTTTAACGCCTGTCATCATGGCTGTCATAGTGGCTGCAGAACTAGAGACCTGATAATCAAGACTATAGGTTTTTGACAATGCTGTTTGAGGAAATTTTTCAAATGAAAGTTCGAATTCCTCGCCAGAACCACCCTGCTTTTGACCTGCAAGGATTCTCGCCGCAGTGATGGTACTTATATTCATGCCATCACCAACAATTAAAATAACATTTTTTGCTTTCTTAGGGAACGGATTGCCTTTGGCCAGTTGATAAACTTTACCTGCGCCTTGTTGGTACCACCAATTGGGTGACTCTTTTGATGGAGCTGGTTTTCCTCTTGTCTGAACTTGAGCAGAAGTATATTGTGAGTCTTGCTTTAAATTATCATCTTTAGCGATTAAATCTGCTTTTTCTGAGACTTGAGCACAGGCATTGATACTCATATTCAAGACAAGCAACAATAAAACTTTTAATTTCATAATTTCAGTGCAAAATTCACTATATTTAGTACAGAAAGAACAACAGTGATTAACCAAGTCAAAGCTGTGCCATAGAAACGACCCGTTGAGACACCAGCTGATTTTGACAAACCAAAAGCATGCATAAATCGGGCAACAACGGCTAATGCACCAATGACATATAGCACTGTTACGTTTCCACCGTTAACTTCATAAATGCCCATTAAAATAACTAACATTGGAATATATTCAATTGCATTGGCATGGGCTCTGATTGCTAAAATACCTGATTTGTCTCCATTATCACCAATTCCCACTTTGTTAGACCTTCTAAAAGACACCACTTTGTATGCTAATAGAATGATTAAAATTCCCAATATACTTGCAAATAGGCCTGTGATTTGTAACATATTAATACTCCTGATTGATTACTTTAAGTTCGTTTGTTGTAGTGTATCGGTTACCTTCAATGGCAATATTTGACACCGCAATTTCTGTATCATGGGTAAAAAACAACCGATTATCATCTTTTAAATGGTTGATCAAAAATTGTTTTTTTTCATCAATTAATTGCTCTGGAAAACGATCATACCCCATTGAAATCGGTACATGCATCCAAGCTTTGCCTGGAATCAAATCTGCACAAAAAACAATGTCTTCATTAATAATAGCATGCATCATTCCAGGAGTATGACCATTTGTGTATTCAAATCTCACACGAGGCAATAACTCATGAGTGTGGCCTGATACCAATTTTAGTCTTTCAGACTTGAGTAAAAGCTTATTTAAAATAGGAATAAAAGAAGCTTTGTCTCTTGGATGTGGGTTAATTGCTCTTTGCCAATGCTCTGATGAAACCAAAAACTCTGCATTTGGAAACAATAACTCAGGCTCTTTGCCTTCTTGAAATGCACCTAACAATCCACCAGCGTGATCAAAATGCAAATGACTTAAAACCACAACATCGATATCCTCATGACTTATATGGTGAGCTTCCAATGATTTTAACAAAATGTGCTCGTCTTCATTAACGCCGAATCTTTTTTTTAATTTGGGCTCAAAAAAAGCGCCAATCCCTGCTTCAAACAATACATTTTTGCCATCTAAATCTTGTGCCAACAAACACCGACAAGCAATATGCATGCGATTGGCTTCATCCACTTCAACCCATCGAGACCATAAAGCCTTTGGTGCATTTCCAAACATGGCACCTGCATCCAGCATTTGGGAATTACCCATTAATGAGATCAGTTTCATTATCTGGTTGCCGCTTCACCACGAGGATCTGTGGCTGCTTCGGTTTCACCTGTATTTTTGTTCCAATGTGCTGCATTCATATTGCCCCAAGTTCTGCTGTTTTCTTTTAACACATGTCCTCTGGCTTTTAAACTGGGAATAGTTTCTGGGCTAATGGCACCTGGTTCATAAAACAAAACATCTGGAACATACTGATGATGATAACGCGGTAAAGCTGTCCAAGATTTGACATCATTGCCATCAAAATAATCTAATATACCTAAAAGTACCATTGTAATAATTCGACTTCCTCCAGGCGTTCCTAATACTGCCACATCATTTTCACCGATCACAAAAGTAGGAGTCATACTTGATAAAGGACGTTTTCCTGGTTGAATTGAATTGGCTTCACCGCCTATTAATCCATAAGCATTGGGTACACCGGGCTTCGCTGAGAAATCATCCATTTCATTATTCAATAAAACACCTGTACCTTCTGCTATAAATTTAGATGAAAAAGGCGTGTTAACTGTTTGAGTGGTTGCCACCAAATTACCTTTGGTGTCTATTATTGAGAAATGCGTGGTATCGTTGCCTTCTTTCAAATAGGCTAAACCAGGCAAAGACAAGCTTGGCATGGCTTTGTCTTCTCGTATCGATGCCCGCAATCCATCAGCATAAAAAGCGTGAGTTAATTTATCAACAGGAACATCATAAAAATCTGGATCACCCAAATGAACACTTCTATCTCGGTAACCTCTGCGCATGGCTTCTACGACTAAATGTATTCTCATGTCATCTTTCATGTTGGTTAAATCCCAACCTGATAATATATTTAATATTGTTGCTAAGGCAATGCCTCCAGATGAAGGAGGTGGGGCTGTAACCAATTGTTTTCCTCTGTAAGTGGTATAAATGGGTTCACGAATGGCAACTTTGTAATTTTTCAAGTCCTCCATTGTCCAAATACCACCAGAACTTTGGCTGGCCTTAACCAACATTTCAGCCACTTTGCCTTCGTAAAAGCCTTTGTTACCATGCTTGGCAATTGACTCTAATGTTTTTGCCATGTCCTCTAAAATGATTTTATCACCAACAGCAGGTGTTTCAGTACCATTTTTAAAATACAATTTCATCGTAGAGGGATAACGTTGCATTATTTTTTTTCTGCTAGTCAAACTGCGAACAAATTTTGAAGAAGCTGGAAAACCTTCTCTAGCAGTTTTTATGGCCGGTGCTAAATTTTGAGCCAAGCTTAATTGGCCAAAATTTTCTACAACATATGTCATCGCTGCTACATTTCCTGGAATGGCGGCTGCTAAAGGTCCATTAATGGCCAAATCTCTATCGACATTTCCCTCTTGGTCTAGATACATGTCTCTGTGTGCTGCAGCAGGTGCTTCTTCTCTTCCATCAACGAATATATTTTTGTTGTTATTGGCATCATGTAACAACCAAAAACCACCGCCGCCAATACCTGAGCTTTCAGGTTCAACAACTGACAAAACAGCACTCACAGCAACCGCAGCATCAAATGCATTGCCACCTTTTTTTAGAATTTCATAACCGGCTTGAGTTGCTAAAGGATGTGCGGAAGAAATGGCTGGGTTATTAGGAAGTTTTGCTGCTACATTGAAAACCAATGCCAGCATAATGATTGCGGTATAATTTTTCATTCTATTTCTGCTGTTAATGTTTTAAATTTTTGTAAAAGTTGTTCAGGTGTTTCAACATGATTTTCGTCTTTAGGTATACACTCTACTGGGCATATTTCTACGCATTGTGGCTCATCAAAGTGACCCACACATTCAGTACAATAATTTGGATCAATTTCGAAAATCTCAACACCCATATAAATGGCCTCATTGGGACAAACTGGTTCACACACATCACAATTGATGCACTCTTCTGTTATTTTTAACGCCATTGAATATTAACCTTTAAGCTCTTGCCATTTTTTCTTCAGGGCATCTTGCACCAATGGATTCACAAAATCTGTGACATCTCCATCTAATTTTGAAATTTCTTTCACCAAAGATGATGAAATAAAACTGTATTGCTCATCGGGTGTTAAAAACATGGTTTCCACATTAGGAATCAGTCTTCGGTTCATGCTGGCCAGTTGAAATTCGTATTCAAAATCTGAAACTGCTCGTAAACCACGCAAAATGACTTTTGCATTTACCTGTTTAACAAAATCTGCTAACAAAATAGAAAATCCAACGACTTCAACATTTTCTAATTCTGAAAGGACTTGTTTGGCCATCTCAATGCGTTTATTGACATCAAATGTAGGGCCTTTGCCAGTGGAATCAGCTACCGCCACGATTAAAGTATCAAACACCTTCGAGGCACGCCTAACAAGATCGATGTGACCATTTGTTATGGGATCAAATGTTCCTGGGTAAACTGCTATAAGTGATTTATTCGGCATATTCATTCCTCTAAATTAGATTTTAATTTTCGCCATAACTCAATTTTAACCTGACCTGCATTTTTTTGCCGATATAATTGCCAATTATTTGGTAATTTTAACAATTCTTGATCCATTGCAGATTCACGATACAAAAAGCCATTGGTTGTCACATGAGGCAAAGTAAGAAGTGTTAGTTCTTCTAATAAATTGTCTGAAAACGGCGGATCTAAAAATACAACATCGTATTTATCATGAGACTGACTCAGAAATTTTTGAGCCGTTTGATTGATAACTACTGTATTTTGAAAATTAAAATCTTCCTTGACTTGATGTAACTGATTGTATATTCGCCGATTCGATTCGACTAACTCGACATGACTTGCGCCTCTAGAAGACGCTTCAAAACCCAACGCACCTGAACCAGCACATAAATCCAATACCTTTTTTCCTGCTAAGTGCATTTGCAACCAATTAAATAAAACACCACGCAATCGATCCCCTGTTGGGCGCAAACCTGAATAATCTAATACAGGCAAGCGTCTTGATCGATGAGAACCAGAAATTATACGAATTGTATGTTTAGCTTTTGCCATAAATGTTTGGAAAGGGTAAAATGTCTGATTGTATCAAGACTATCAACAAATAATGCTTAAATTTTTCAAAAAAAAGGATAAAGACAATAAATCAAATAAACAGGAAAAATCTCAAGATATTTCACACAGTGATAATAACCAAAATCATCTTCCAACTGAGACCAAAACTGAATTATCAAAAAACATAGAGCACAGAAAATCCATTGCCAATGCAACCACATTAAATCATGAAGATGTAGATGACAGAATTGCAAAAGAAGCTCAAGCTAGCCAAATTATTCATACTGATGAATCAAATGAAAATACAAGCCAGAAAGATCTGGATAAAAAATTAGAAAAATCACGCCAAGGATTTGGCAAAAAAATGAAACACTTGTTTTCATTTAAAAAATCTATTGATGAAGACTTTTTTGAAGACATTGAAACTACATTATTAATGGCAGATGTTGGTGCTAAAGCAACAATGGAAATAGTTGATAACACTGCAAAATCCATCAAACGTCGAAAGCTAAGCGATTCACAAGCAGTTTATGGCGCTTTAAAATCTCACTTACAGGAATTAGCCAAAACTGTAGAAAAACCATTGATTATAGATACAACAAAAACACCTTTTGTGATTTTGGTGGTGGGTGTAAATGGCGTAGGAAAAACCACTACCATTGCTAAAATTGCCCGTAATTTAAAATCTCAAGGTAAATCAGTGATGTTAGCTGCTGGCGATACCTTCAGAGCTGCAGCAGTTGAACAATTGAAAACCTGGGGAGCCCGAGAAGACATTCCAGTTGTTGCACAATCAACAGGTTCAGATTCAGCCTCGGTTATTTTTGATGCTATGAGCTCTGCCAAAGCTAAAGGAGTCGATGTGCTTATAGCAGATACAGCAGGCCGTTTACATACCCAAGCCAATTTGATGCAAGAATTAGGAAAAATTGGTCGCGTTATGAAAAAGAATGACGAAACTGCACCACATGAAACACTCATTGTTGTTGACGGTGGCACAGGCCAAAACGCCATTTCACAAATTCAAGAATTCAACAAAACCACAAAGCTAACAGGAATAGCCATTACTAAATTAGATGGGACCGCCAAAGGTGGAGTTTTATTTAACTTGGCTAAAGAATTTGGCATTCCAGTACGTTTTATTGGCGTCGGTGAAAAATCATCAGACCTTAAACCTTTTGTTGCCGAAGAGTTCGTTGATGCACTTTTGGGGTAAAAGTTACATATTATCGGCTTTATTTTTAATGGGGTGTTCTGAAAAAGCAACGTTTGACTTAACCTTTAAAATGAGCATAAAACAAACATATTTAGAGACTTGTGATTACAATGATACCCAATGTATCGAAAATATTAATCAACAATTTGAAACATGTTTTAAACAAACCAATTACAACACAGAAGACATGTACCAAGTTTCTATAAAGGCAGTAGATCCCGAATTTAAGAGCCTTTTATCAGAGAAAGAAATTCTTTCGTTTGTTACTTTTAGTGAAGTATTAGAAAGCTGCATGGCACGAAGTATTAAAACAGATAATTCTAAAGCTTCAACAAATAGACGCAATAAAGATATCACAATTACACAACCCACCAAAAACCAAGAAAATCCAAAAAGTCTATTAGAGACCTTTGCTTGATTATGAAGGATTGAGAAAAAGATTTAAAAATGTGTCAATCAAGGCACGAAATGCAGCCTAATAACTAGTTATTAGCAAATTTTGAAACGCAGAGTGATGCTTTTTTAAACTTTTTATCTTCT
>JBGCFT010000046.1:0-59400 GCA_045107085.1 Marinicellaceae bacterium
GGTGAAGATCGACGTAAAAATAAAAATCCCAGAAGAAAAGAACACAGAATAGAACTTGGAAAACCTCCTAGAAGAACGAATCCTGAAAGAAGAAAAGGATAATTCATAATTAAATAAGGATGTTTTCATAATTAGAATGGCATAAATTTATAACATTACCTTTCATAATTAAGTGGTGAGGTGATTTATGTTTTTGAAGATAAAATTATTATTAAGTTTACTGTGTATTGGATTGTTCAATCCTATGCATGCCAATTCTCTTGAATGGTTATCCCAACCAGAAATAGATATCGGCGCTGTTCCTGATAACGAAACCGATGACATAAAAATATCCAGAAATGGCCGGTTTATTAGTTTTATAAGCGAGGCATCAAACCTGGTTTCCAATGACAATAATCGCATTGAAGATGTATTTGTCAAAGACATGCAAACAGGTGAAATCCAATTGGTGTCCATCACATCTGACGATATTCAACCACAAAGTGGGCGAATTAATGACATATCTATGCCTACTTCAGATGGACGATTCGTTGCATTCTCCAGTGATGCGCCTGAATTACCTCAAGCCAATGGAACTGACAGTTTTATTTATATCAAAGACTTACTAACAAACGAATTAATGAATATCAGCGATTATGGAACAAATCAATATTTTAAAGTATTCAATGGTGATTTGTTCCTATCCAACGATGGTCAATTTATTATTTTCAGCACGGATACTCACATTAGTCCATTGCATGATAATTTTCGCCGGCAGGTTTATGTTAAAGATTTAGTGAATTCATCTTTTGAATTACTCAGCACTTCAATTGATGGCTTAGAAGAAGCATCAAGCAATGCTACTATAAAATCAGTATCGTACAATGGTCGCTATGTTCTCATGTCAACATCTTCAGTCAATATTTCGGCTGATGCCATCAATAACTTCGGAGACAATTTATTTATATTAGACAGACAAGACAATTCGAGAGTTCTGGTCAATATCACTCCATTAGGTAATTGTTCTTCTGAATACAACAGTCCGTCAATAGCCGCTGCGATAAGCAATTCTGGTCAAGTTGTATTTATGTCTGAACAAACAGACTTGGTTAATAATGACAACAATAACCGAGATGATGTTTTTTATTTTGATGGTGGCATAATTACCAGAATTAATTTAGATTCTAATGGCGATGAACTCTCTTCATCAAGTACCGCAAATGCAGTGAGTATCAGTGGCGATGGAAGTCGCATTGCATTTGCCGAGAGCTCAGATGAGTTATTTCCTGCCTCCTCAAACCAGCATGGCGACTTATATACTTACGAAACATCAAACGGTACATTATCATTGTTGTCTAAAAATATGGCTGGCCTTAAAGCTAATAATCACAGTTATAGTCCACAATTATCAAACAATGGCAATCGTGTTGTTTTCACTTCATATGCGACAGATATAACAAATGAATTAGTCACTGGTCAACATACTGCCCTATACCATTATAATTTTAACAGTGATATTATGATAAATGAGTCCCAAGCTTTTGAAAGCCCAAGTACATTGATAGCGAATGCAAGCAACCCCAGAACAAGCAGCGATATGATGTCAGCTATCTATTCAACCAAGTCACCTAACATTGTTTCAGAACCCATAGATAATGATACATTAGATTTGTTTTTGTTAGACCTGAACACCAATACACAGATAAAAATTGCATCAAATATTTCATCTTACGAATTCGATATTTCTCCCTCTGGTCGTTTTATCTCGTTCCGCACGGAGTTTCTTCCACCTGAAGGCAATTCTATTTTAGGCAGTTATCAGATTTTTCTATATGACAGAGACAATATGACCTACACACAAATTGCTGAAGGCAATTCTTCTAAGGTAAATGATGAGGGCGTTGTTGTATTTACTACATACGAAGACATCGATATAAACGATACAAATGGGCAAAAAGATATCTATGCTTATAATCCCATCAATCAAAATATGGCTTTAATTAGTCAAGACATCAATGGAATGGCCAGTTCAGCTAATGAAGTTGATGTTGGATTAGACAATGCTGAAACTTGGATAACATTTTCATCAAACAACGAAAACATTGTGGCAAATGACACAAATAATGTAGAAGACATATTTTTGAAGAAACTAGATAATAACACAGATATTATGCGCGTTTCTGAAACATCAGCAGGCATTGAAGCGAATGGAGAATCTTCCTCTCCAGAAATATCTGATGATGGCAGCAAGCTAGTATTCATTACTTCAGCGGATAATTTAACCAATGATGATTTAACCAATGCCCACTATAGACAAGCGATGGTTTATGATAGAGAAAATCACTCGTTTCAACTGGCCTCGCTCAATGAGTCAGGATTACCTTTGTCAGATGATGGTGTCAATGGCATTGATTCTGCTGGCATTTCAAGTACTGGTAGATATGTCAGTTTTACTTTTGAAGATCAGGATCAGGATCAAGATCAAGATCAAAATATCACTGATAATTTATTACAACAAACTGGTACCATTACTCCTGATTTTTCTGGTGACATAGATTCTGAATTAGATGTAGTTTTATTTGATACTGCTAGATTAACCAGCACCATAATTTCGAAACATACTGGTGGTCAGCAATCAGATGACAAAGCCCAAATAAAGTCTCAAGTTATTGAAAACTTAACAGTCAATCCACCTATAGTCGGTGTGATTTTTTCTGCAGATGGCGGCGATTTAACAGGCTTATCCAGTCACCCAGGACATACTGAAGTCTATCTTTATCGACAAGAACGCCTGGATATAGATGTCATCTTTAAAAGTGAATTTGAAAATCTATAGTTAAAAATTTAGATTTGTTCAGGCCTATAGTAATATAATGAGCATTATTTCAAAACTACTAATAAAAAGCTTGAACAAATCAATGAATTATTATTTTTCTGGGTTTACATATGATACCCAACAGCAAAAGCTTTGGTTTAACGATGAGTTAGTCAAACTTACTAAGAAAAATAATAAATTATTGTATTACCTGTTACAAAACAGTCAAAAATTGGTTAACAAAGAAGAGCTGATCACAAATATTTGGGATGGCAGAGTTGTCACGGGTAATACCATTGACCAAACCATCATGAAGTTGAGAAAAGCTTTAAATAATACCAACCCAGGTAAATACATTGAAGCTGTCTATGGACAAGGTCTGCGGTTTATTCCAACTGTAACTAATGAGAAGAGTTTACCTTCACAAAAACCTTCATTTACAAAACCTGCAATAATAGCCACCACAATATTGGCCTTTCTTTCCATTTTGTTGTTTTTATATTTTAATAAAAAACCCCAACAAAAACTCTCAAAAATTGATGTAGACTTAAGCAGCAACCAAACAATAGGAATGAACCAAAACAATTGGTTAATTTATGGAAGTGGTAGATATTTAACTTATTTGCTTACGAGATACAATGGCTTACATGTTGATGGCTTTAGTTTCGACAATAATCCAGAAAACTCATACAATGTGCTGGCATTAAATATTACTACCCATAATGCACAAAAAATAAATTTGTTGGTTGATTTTAAGGACAGTACTGAAGATGATTTTGTGGTTAAATTGATTGATAATAACAGCGATACAATCAATTCTACACAATTTAGCTCGGATAAGATACATGGCTTATTTGAAGACATTAGCCAATGGATAATATCAAACTACACGGATGATTTAACGGTTAATAATAATTCAGAAAGTGTATTTACAGATGACGAATATGCTTTAGAAAGTTACTTTAGAGGTATCGAAGCTCAAAAAACTGGTAACAGTAGCCTTGCAACAACCTTTCTAAAAACTGCCACTCAACAAGATCCTGAATTTAAATATGCGTGGTATGAGTTGGCCATAGCTTACAGAAAACAAGGAGACCCCAAAAAAGCGTTGTCTGTATTAAATGCAATAAAAACCAATAATCAATTGTTGCAATACCATGTTACTTTAGTTAAAGCCCAATGTTTGGACATTACCCAAGATTTCAAGATAGCAGAAATAATTTATCAACAAGCTTATCAATCAGCCATTAATTTAAATCAAGAAAAAAAAATAGCAGCTGTCCTAGTAAGCCAAGCCATTATGAATCGGAAATTAAAAAATTATGAACAATCTGAAACCTATTTAAACAATGCGCTAGAATTAATTGGACCAGAAACAAACCCTTATCTATATGGTACGATAATTAATACCTATGCAAAATTGGAAAGAGACCAGCATAATTACGAATCCGCCATTGAAAAATCACTGTTAGCCATTGACGCTTTTAATAAATCTGGAGACTTAAGATACGTTGCCCAATCCAAGACTGCATTATCTAGTATTCTATTGCTGAGAAACGACTTCGATGCTGCAAAAAATTTGATAAGCGAGTCTCTTTTTTATGCACAAGAAGTTAATAATCAAAGAGGAATAAGCGACAATAAAACTAAGCTCGCTATGATATATCAAAAAACTGGAAGATTTGATTTAGCGATTCAAAACTGGAACGATGTTCTAGAGCTCACACAAGAACTAGGGTTATACGGAAATAAAGCTCAGGCTCATTTCTGGTTAGTTAAATTGTACCTGCATGCCAATAAAAAAATCAATGCTGATTCCCATGTCAAAAAAATCAAACAGCTTTTTTCTGAGGAACCTAAATCATCTATAAATAACTATTTTATTGAAGCACAATTATTAATGTCTTTTGTAGACAATGATTATGTTTTATCAAAAGATTTACTGTCACAACTGGAACAATTAAAAAGTGAGAATGTTTCTCTGTATCGTGGCGATTTAGCGCATTTACAAGATAAGTTTGGCGCTGCTGAAATCCACTATCTTGATTTTTTACTCCAAAAAGAAAAATCCAGAAATTATGACATGATTACCACGGCATTAAATCGTCTTAGTGTTCTTTATATTCGTATGAAATCTGATAAATTGTTGAATAATATCAATAGAACCGAATCCTACAATCCACCCATTTATCCATTTAATATTTATAAAGCCGAAACGGCTTTCTTGTTGGGAAACAAAATTGAAGCCATAAGTTTATTAGAAGAAGTAAAACTAAAGTCAAAAGATTTATGGCAACAAAAGGACCAATTTATTTTAGAACAATTGAGTCAATAAAAAACCCCATCACATTTCTGTCATAGGGTTTTCTTATCTCTCAAAGATTAAATTAAATCACATTTCCTTATTGTAGAATTATTCCTGATTTAACCGTCTGAACTGGTGCCATGAATGTTTGATTAGTTAATTGTACATTTTTCAAACTAAATGGAGCAATCAAACCAGAGCCTTTTATTAACTTTTCTTCAATAGCTAACTCAATTGATTGAGATCCTTTTGCTAACCAAGATGCTGCCATGGTCATTGCAATGGGTTTTTGTTCGAATGTTTTTGCATCTGTGCCCATGATTACACCTCTGACTTCATAACGTCCCTCTAGGCCTACATCAATACCCACTTTAAGGTTTTGATCAGTTTTAACCAATGTTCCATCAAATTGGGCCGTGTTTAAATTTACTGCAAAACTGGTTTGTGCATCACGCATGATGTCAACTCCTTTATTATGACCTTTTGCAAAAACATGAACTTCCCATAAACCTTGAGCTAATCCTTGCGCTCCAATAGCATCTAATTCAGCTAGATACTTTCCATCACTGTCTTTAAAAAACTCTAAGTTTCCTAAAACACTGCCATCTGGACGATTGATATAGCCTTGTAATTCTGAATCAAGTTTTTCATTTCCAAAAAGCAGTTTTGTGTTAATGCTTATCTTTTGATTAGCATCATAAGTTGACTGAGTCGTTTTAAGTGTTAAAGCATAATTACTCTTGGGTTCAAACACATGAACTACAAATGGCGTATCTCCAGCAAAATTATCAACTTTTAAGTTAATTTGTCCAGCTTCAGCACTTACTTTTAATGCGATTGAATTATCAGAAAATGCTGCACCAGTGGCTTTCAATTGAGCACTATCAGCAAATACATTTACTGCCATTGCTTTACCATTATTTTGCAATTCAATCATATCAGATTTTAGCTGAAGATTTTTGTTGTTAGTTAAAGGGCTGATTCTGATTACTGTATCACCACCTGTCACTGGAAGGTTAATACCATCTAACAACTTGGATCCAGAGGAATCTAACCAATATTGTTTGGAAATTTCTTCAAATGGAGCAACATCAAAATTTAACTTTTCATCTTGATTTAATTTGTAACTGAAACTTGCTGTTTCTTTGTTTAAATTAACCTGTGGAGATTCTATGCTTGTTGTTATTAAACTTGTTTTATTGGCATCAATTCTTTCAGCCCATTTCGCTGATTCTGCATATAAAGAAGTTGATAATGTACACAGCACTAATGTTTTAAATATATTTTTCATGGTTTTCTCCTTACAGGTCATTACGTAGTATAGTGTCTAAGCCAAAGCACTTTCTTCTGCTTTGATTGTGACTTAATGGTTCAGAACCATTCATTCTAGATGTATCTCGAAACCAAGTGGTTCCTGCACCTTCTTGAGATGAACATTCAAGAAAGCCATCTGAACATGAGTTCAACCAATTTTGAGTAATCTCAAGTCCCACATTCAGCCCATAACCTCCACAATAACTATCACCATCCCAAATGGCTGTTTCAACATCGGTACCTACTACATTCCAAAACCCCTTAGGTAATGAAGGACGACCTGATGTACCCAATAGCCATGAACTATTATAATAATCCATCCATGAAGTTTGCTGCATTCTGACAGCATCACTTTTATAACCAAGCAACCAACCTAATGCTGATTCGAATACATTGCCTTGCATAACGGCATTGGCTAATGGCGTGCCTTTTGAAGAAGCTGCTAACGCATTGACCCAGCGAATCTTACTGATTATATTTGGATAACGTGAGTCCCAAGTTGGATTTGACATAATCCAACGCATGACATTTCCACCATTTGAATGAGTAATAACCACTAAATCAGTTATACCTTTTGAGTTGATAAAGTCGGTTAATTGCGTTGCCAAACAACCAGAAGCTGCTGAATTCCACATATATTCTTCAAAATCACAATTAATGACAGTATAGTTATTTTGATTTGATAGGCCTTGTCTTATTGAATTAACCATGTCCCATTGCCAATAATCACTGGCAGCATTGGTTTGGTTACCGGTTCCATGCACCAATGCCACACCTGTATTTGCGTTAGCATGGCTAATGACAAATATTAATGTGAATATGCATGCAAATTTGATTGAATGAATCAATTTCATCGCTTCTCTCCTGTTCTTTTTATGTTATTTATTGATAGTGTTTTCACTATTGAGCATTATTATTAGTATTTTTGCTGAAATTATTATAGACAAAAGTTAGAAAAAATCAAACGAACGTTTGATAAAAATTAAAAACATATGTTTATTGCCCTGTACAGATAAATCATACATAATTTAATGATTAATTCAATTAGGACGCTTCACGGTGTAAAAACCAAGGCCAATTGACAATAATTGACAGCTCGCATCTTTTAAACTTCAAAAATGTAAAAAAGAAAAAACCTTTCTATTCATGTATTATCATTGAATCAAATGATTCATTTATTTTGCAGTTCTTTGTTCAGTTAACATTCATGCTCTTTATATTATTATGCTAACATGTCACATAAATGAATCGGAGATTAGTATGAAACAACTCATATCAATTATAAGCATAGTTCTATTATTACAAGCCTGTGCATCAAACCAACGCCATTATAGCGAATATGATGATGTCTACTATGAAAACGATTATCATGGAAATGATGGAGATTACTATATCGATGATGATTACAATAACGATGTTTATGCCAGCAATTATTATCCTGACAGATGGGGAGCTAATTACAGTGATGTGTATTACAGTCCATATCGTTACCCACGAGTAAGCTTCTATAATCACTATTACAACTCACCCTTTTCTTTTTGGGGCAGTTATTCTCCTTGGGGTTACGGTCACTCACATTACCACAACCACTGGAGTATTGGCCTAGGCTTTGCTTATCTTTGGAATTACGGTCACCGCAATCATTATGCCAATTACTATTACAACAGCTATTGGAACAACTACTGGCAAAACCATAATACCAGAAGATACATTTCTGCTCGTTCAGAAGTCGCCAGAATTGCTTCAACAAATCGAAACTATAGAAGCAACTATAACCCAAGAGGTAGAACTACAGGTGGCCGTTCTAGTACAAGACAGCCCACATCTAGACAACCTTTTACAACCAACAACAATCGCATCACACGTAATTCAAGCACACGTGTAAGAAGCAACAACCAACGTAATAATACCAATCGAATTAATCGCAACAACCCGAATACAATTAACAGGAACACCAACACAAGAAAGCCTGCTATTGTTTCCAATAATACCAATAGATCTAGAACCACAAAGCCAGTAGTTAATAATACTAGAATATCTAACAAACCCAGATCAACCAATAGGTACTCTAATCAAAATAGATCAACCAATAATAACCGTGTTGAGACTGAAAGAAGACAAGGCAGTAGCTATGTGAGTAGAAATCCCACCCAAAACTCAAGATCTACTGCGCAAAGAACACAAAATACAAACAACAGAGTTAATAATAATGTCAGTAGGCCTAGTGTGAATAGAAATGCAGTTCAACCGACATACCAATCAAACAGCAATAATCAAAGAAATTATTCAAAACCCTCTGGTCAGAACAATCAAAGTTCCAACAATAATTCGCCAAATACCAAGAAATCTAAGTCTAGTAATAAACGAAAATCTTCTAAAGTTTCTAAACCCGTGCAATCTTCAAGAAGTTCTTCCACCAGAAGAAGTAGCTCTTCGAGATCTAGAACCAAAAGATAAAACAAAATGACACAAGGATGTGTCTCTATTTGAGTCTGTATAAGTTGCTTTTTTGCTTTTTTGGTGGCTTAGTACTTTTATTAAAAGGAGGTTTTCCGCGCCAATACTGAATCAATAAGTATCCACATAAAGGCCCACCTAAATAAGCCAGCTTACTTAAAACTGTTCCAGGATCTGATAACATCCGTACAAAAACTATAAAAGCATAAATCATGACGAGATATTTTGCTTTGACAGGAATTGGAGGCAGAAGTAAATGAATTTCTCGATTTGGCCACATCATTGCATAAGCCATTAATAAAGCAAAAAACAATCCAGAAACTCCAATTGCATAAGCGCTTCCTAAAAGCAAATGAAATACAGCTGTTCCCAACAAACAAGTCGATACAAATATGGCAAATCTTTTTGTTCCCCAAAATTCCTCAATTTGATAACCAAATAACCAAATAGCTAATACACTAAAAAGTAAATATATAAAGTCATATTCAATAAAAGCATAAGTTAATATTTGTATTGGATTAAAACCATTTCCTATACCTTTCAGGATAAAAAACGATAAGTCAACAAACTGACCCAGAGTATATATAGCAATTAAAGTCAAAACCAGATAACGCGTTATTCTTGGTAAACGCATAAAATAATAAGCCACATGGTTATAGGATTTTTTAATTCCGTCTAATATTTTCTGATTACTCATAACTATAAAATTCATTTAATTGTGCGGGATAGATAATGCCATCTGGTTTTATTTCAAGTGAAATAAAGGCACAGTTTGCTGGTTGCATATAAATATTACAACCGCATAAATTATTCAACATTTGACTAAGGGTTGGATTATGACCAACAAGAACAACATTTTCATGTTTGGTAGCAGCTAACTTTTCCAACCATTTATCAGTAACTGTTGCATACAACTCTGGATAATAATTACTGTTATTAATATTGTTTTTTCTTATGATTATTTCTGCGGTTTGCTGGGTTCTAACGGCTGCTGAACTGATGCATATTTGTATATCAAGTCCATACTTTTTACATGTTTTACTTATAAAATCCGAAGATTTGTTTACGGCGAGAACTCCTTTTTTAGTTAACTCTCTGTTGTAATCATCCTGAGCTGTAAAATCTGAATGACCATGACGAACAATAAATATATTCTTTTTCACTTTGATAAATTGATATGCGATAAGTATATTTCTAACACTTTTTCATTTGAAGTCTTTGCGTCTAAATTATTGATGGCATCACATATCTTTTTTATTTTGGGTGCGTTGCGTAATTTTTGCTCTGAAAAAGCTTGTTTACCTAATTCAGAGTTAAACTGTTGTAATTCAAAAAAATATTGTTCTTGTAGTTCTCCAAAAAAAGAATGGGCCGAAATTTCTACTTTTGAAATATTTTGAATTTCATTATAAACATCAATACTAGACTGCCCATAATCAAGCAGATCAGCAGAGACATTGGCAGTATCTATATCACAGGCAATAAAGGCTATTTCTTTGTCTATTTGTTCAAAATAAGCAATATCTTTTAAGAGGTATTTAACCAAGTTACCTTTATAGATATTTCCCATATTATCCTCACCCTTTCCAAAAGTACTCCCATGAATCATGAGTTTTAATAATTCTTTATGCTCAGGACGAACTTTCTGTTTTTTATCAAGTGATTCGATGATTCTTATCACTTCTTGATAGCTTGCACGCTCATTGTTTCCAATTAAATCTTTATTATGATTCTCTTCTGATTGCCGCAAATCATGGCAGCACATAAATAAAGACAACAAAGACCAGCCATATTCTGGAATTGCTTCAGCACCAGAATAATGCGATACTGCCATTAACCTATATAACAAATCATCCAAGTGGTGCTCACCATGATAACTTCTTGGATTGATGCTTAGGCTGCCATTGCGTTTTGCCATCCTAGCATAAGAGATGACCATCGCATCACTGATTACATTACGTTGCCTTTGATTTTTAACTGTTGATTTATACCAATCTTGCCAAATATTGTATAATTTTTTGAACCGGGGAAGATTTTTATCCAGCAACTGCCATGCCTGATCCACGTTTGAAATCTGCTCCTCAATCAAATCAGGTGGAAAAATCATTGGACTTTTGTGCTTTTATTTCTTCTCATAATCTAACTATTTTAACTAGCAGAATTTATTTTGCAAGTTAAAACAAGACGTTACAATCATATGTGATCATGTTATTTAATAAAAACCAGCGACAACATTAAGAAAATGTTACCGCTGAATAAAAGCCTGTTAAAAAAATATAAAAGACTATTCACCCAAAAATAGCCTTTAGTATGAAAAAGAAAATAATGGAAAGTATTGCACCAGCCGGAATAGTAATGACCCATGAAGCAAAAATTCCTCGCACAACCGATAAATTAATTGCACTTAAACCTTTTGCCAATCCAACTCCTAATACAGCTCCAACTAATGTGTGCGTTGTAGATATTGGCATTCCCGTTGATGAGGCAACAACAATAGTCATTGATGCAGCCAACTCAGCTGCAAAACCTCTTGAAGGAGTTAAGTGAGTGATTTTCTTACCGACTGTTGCCATGACTTTTCTACCGTATGTAGCCAAACCAATTACAATACCAATACCGCCAACAAATAAAATCCAAACCGGTAAGGCTGATTTCCCTGCGATTGTTCCTGTTGTTGCTGTTGAAACAACTGCTGCTAGCGGCCCAACAGCATTGGCAACATCATTAGAGCCATGAGCAAAAGCCAATCCACTTGCGGTAATAACCATCAGCACTGCAAATACTTTTTCAACAGTGTAGAAATGAAATTCTTTTTCTTTTTTGGGATCTGGTTTAATTTTTGATATGAAGAAGGCACCAATTAATGCAATAGCCAAACCAATTATTGCTGCATACAAATAAGCTTCTGCTGTTTCTATTTTTACATCACTAACATGCTTTAAGCCTTTTTTTATAGTCAATAGAGTTAAGAAAAAAGCTGTCATAAAAATATAGATGGGCACATATCTTTTGGCTTTTTGTAAAGGATTATCTGCACGCAAAATTAATACTTGGACACTCTGAAAAATAAGAAAAGCCATAATTCCCGAAGTTAATGGCGATACCACCCAACTCATGACAATGCTGCCCACTTTACTCCAATTAACAGCGTCCATTCCAATTCCCACCGCAGCAAACCCCACAACAGCTCCTACGATAGAATGTGTGGTTGAGACAGGCCAACCCTTTCTGGAGGCAACAGTCAACCAAATTGCAGCGGCTAACAATGATGCCAACATACCAAAAATCAATAATTCGGGTTGATTCGTAATTGAATCAGTTTCAACTATGCCTTTTCTGATCGTTGAAGTGACTTCTCCTCCTGCAAGAATTGCACCTGCAAATTCAAATATTGCTGCAATAATAATGGCTGTTTTAACTGTAATAGCCTTTGAACCGACAGATGTTGCCATTGCATTTGCTACATCATTAGCTCCAATTCCCCAAGCCATATAAAGGCCAAAGATACCCGCAAGGGCGATATAAACTGTTTGATATTCCACTTTTTAACTCCTCAAATTTTTTTTGTTTTATTAGGTAATATTAGTTTTATTTAGCTAGCAATAGCTCTAATCTTCGACCAACTCGTTCTGACATATCGGCAATTCCAGCCACTTTATCAATGAGCTTATAGAGAAACATGACATCAATTGGAGGAAATTCTTTTTCAATCTTAAATAATGATTGTTGTAAGAAATCTTGTTTTTCATCAGTTTTAGTTTCTAATTCATCCAAATTATCAATGAGTCCCTGAACTAATTTAACTTCGGCACCTCGAAATCCAGTTTCATATAATTCATCGAGTTCATGAACGCTTTTCTTTGCAAATTTAGCAGCGCTTACACAAAGCTCAACAAAACCATAAAACTGCTCATACATTTCAGGCGGTAGTTGAATTTTTCTTTGGTTTATTAGACCTGCAATTTTTTTAGAAATATTGGCAATTTTATCCTGGACTAAAACCAACTCTAGCAAGTCTTGCCTTGGGACAGGCATAAATAAACTTTTAGGAAGGTTAGATCTGATTTGTAATTTTTTAGCATCTGCTTTATTTTCTAAATCTCTAATCTCTTCATTGATTGTTGAGACTTTCTGCCAGTCATTTAAATTAGCTGCCTGAACCAATGATGGCAATAATGATGCACATTGGTATGCAATATCTATGTGTTTTTGAATGGGTTGCACTGGTGATTTTCCCAGCATATCTGAAATAATGTTACCGACCATACTCTTCTCTAAATTTTAAAGATTACATATTAACTGATTTCATCAAATCGTCATATTTGTCACATAATATTCATTAATTTATTTAAGTTTTTAACTAATTTGTTACATATGTCATCTAAATGTCATACAAATGTCATAATAACAATCTCAATATTTTTAAAATTGAGAAAGTAAAGAGCCTATCTATTTATTTAATGTAAAACGGTTAACTTTAGCGAAACTAAATAAACCACTTGTCAGGTAATTGAGGAGGTTGGTATTCTTTTAAATAGCTAAATGCCTCTGAAACTGATGAGGTTACATGATAGAGAACACGGTATTGTTCTTTAGCAAATCCTTCAGAGTAAATATGCTCAAACATTTGTAATAAATGATTGTAATAGCCTTTTGTATTCAAAAAAATTATTGGCTTATTATGATAACCTAATTGTTTTAGCGTTAACACTTCAAACATTTCTTCAAACGTCCCAAATCCACCAGCTAAACCTATAAAAGCATCTGAACGTTCATCCATAATGGCTTTTCTCTCTCTCATACCATCCGTTATAATAAGCTCATCATCGATATCATTAACAACATTATCTATGTTTAAAGCCTTGGGAACTACCCCGAGAGTTTTGCCACCATGGAGTTTGACACTTTGAGCAACGGCTCCCATTAACCCTACCATGCCCCCACCATAGACAAGTTGACAACTATTTTCAGCCATTAATTGCCCAAGCTTTTTAGCAGATTTAAAGTAGTCTTGATGAATGATGTCACTGGAGGAGCAATATACTGCAATTGATTTCATAATAAATAAACATAAAAACTATATTTTATCTCAAAGCCTTCAATCATTGCTAGCATAAATAATTAAAATAACAGCATTAAACTAACACATATGTAATACATTGGTGCATACTATCTGCACACTTATGAAGACTCCTTATATTGTAAAAGATAGATTCATACTCAAAATTGCTGATGAATCAAATGCTGCAATGTTAAGTCAGTATTATAAAAATAACAAAAAGCACCTCATCCCTTGGGAACCAAAAAGACAAACACAATTTTATACAAAAAACTTTTGGTTAGATCAAGTCAATCAAGCGCAAAAATTATTTGAACAAAGACAAGCTGTAAAGCTCATTGCCTTAGACACAGACGAATCGCAATTAATAGGTACCTGTAATTTTAATAACATTGTATTTGGTTGTTTTTATGCCTGCCATTTAGGCTTTTCAATTGATAAAGATTCTGAAGGAAAAGGACTTATGTTTGAAATAATTCAGTCTGGAATCCTGTATATGCAAAATGAATTTAAGTTACACCGTATCATGGCAAATCACATGAAAAACAATGTTAGAAGCAATAACTTACTCAGAAGATTAGGCTTTGAAAAAGAAGGTTATGCCAAATCATACTTAAAAATTAATGGCAAATGGCAAGATCACATCTTGAACTCTCTAATTTTGCCCTCAGATTGATTCATCTTACATTGAAAAAAATCTGATGAAAATAAAGTTATTTCTTACCTTTCTAATATGCAGTAGCATAGCTTTTGCCAAAGAACCCATCAAAACTCCTGTCAATGAGAAAGAAAAAACTGAATTTTTAAGGGTTAAGACAGATAATAATAAACCAATTTCTTTACAGATGGCTAATGCAAGATATGTTCCAATCAGTGGCATACCTAATGACATGTATGTTGATTTAATTAGCGCAGTGCATATCGCAGATAAATCCTACTATCAAGAACTCAATAAACTGTTCAAAAATTATGACGTGGTACTTTATGAATTGGTAGCTGAAGAAGGAGCAAAGGTAGGGGATAAAAGTGCAGGAGAAGGTAAAGGTCTTCTGACGGCGGTTCAAACTGGAATGAAAGACATTCTTGGACTGTCATTTCAATTAGATGAAGTTGATTATTCTCCAGATAATTTTGTTCATGCAGATATATCTCCTGATGATTTTAAAAAGAGCATGGATGACAAAGGCGAGTCATTTTTCTCCATGTTTCTTCGCATGTGGTTAACAGGGATTCAACAACAAGCAACCAATCCTAATGCGGTAAGTGATATTGAACTGATAATGGCAATGTTTTCAGAAAACCGAGAACGAGATTTAAAGATTATAGCCGCCCAACAATTTTTAAGCATGGATCCCATGATGAAAGCACTTGAGGGAGAAAATGGATCTACTATTCTTGCTGCGAGAAACTTAAAAGCCTTAAAAGTGCTAAGACAAGAGATTGAAAAAGGCAATAAAACTTTTGCGATTTTTTATGGAGCAGCTCACATGCCTGATATGGCTGAAGTGATGATGAAAGAATTTAAACTCAAGCCCGATCAAGTTAATTGGATTGATGCATGGGATTTGCAATAATACTGTAATCTAAAGGAATATTTGGATAATTATAAATAAATACCTTAATATTAATGCTTTCAAATTACTAATATTATGAAAATTCCTGCTTCTTTATACTGGCGTACAAAATCCATGATGTGGTTTAAGCCCCTGTATAAAACCATGGGTGATTTAGAAACCTTGATTCTACAATCTGAATTAAAAAAAATTCAAATCAAGAGCCCAATTTATATTACTTCATTGGCACGATCAGGCACAACAATTATCACTGAAATGTTATCTCAAGGTGCAGATATTTGTAGCCATACCTATGGAGACTTTCCTGGTGTTTTTACACCTTATTGGAAAAACTGGTTAAGACAAAAACAAAAATTTCTATCTGGTAAAAAAGTAGAAAGAAGTCACGGAGACAGAATTATGGTCAATAATGATTCTCCTGATGCTTTTGAAGAAGTACTTTGGATGTATTTTTTTTCTGAATTACACAACAACCAAAGTTCTGGTGATTATTCAGCTAACAGGAATTTTGTTAATTACTATAAAAACAATATCAAAAAACATTTGTTAGTAAAAAACAAATCACAATATATAGCCAAAGCAAATTATAATATTAGTCGAATTGAAAGCTTACTCAAAATTTTTCCAGATGCTAAATTTATTATTCCAATCAGACACCCAATAAATCACATTGCTTCTCTTGTTAAACAACACAAAATTTATATTGATGCCGCAAAGGCAAACCCTAAAATTGATTCTCAGTTAGCAGCTTCAGGACATTTTGAATTTGGTAACATAAGACAAATAGTTGATATGCCTCATTCAGATTATCACAATGTAGTCTCTGATCATTGGAAAAAAAACCAAGAAATCAGAGGTTGGGCCAGTTATTGGAACGGCCTTTACTCAGCTGTATTTGACTTAAAAAATAAATCTAAAACATTATCTCAAGCCATTCACATAATAAAATATGAAGACCTTTGTAACAATTCATTGCCTACAATTGACAGCATATTAAGACACTGCAATCTGGATTTAAAACAATTTGAAAGCATTAAATCTCAATACAATCAACAGTTATCGCTTCCCAACTATTACAAGATACCATTTGATAAAGAAAAAATTGATGAAATTCTGACGATTACAAAGACAGCATCATTAAAATTTGGTTATAATGCTGACAATTATAACTAAGAAGACTCAGTATGAAAAAAATTAATGTATTTTTGTGCATTGCACTACTCTCTATTCAGTTACCAGCGATGGCATATATTGGACCTGGAGCAGGAATTCCATTTATTGGAAGCTTCCTAGGATTTGTAGTGACTGTGGTTTTAGTTATCTCAGCGATTTTATTTTGGCCCATTCGTAAGCTTTTGAAAAAGAAAAAAGCCAAAAACCAAGAGACCAGTAACGATCAATAATGGCTTTCTTTGATCTGCTGTCCCCGCTATTTTTGGGAATAGATAATTTTTTAGAGCCGTTCACGAGCGACTTTGTTAGAATTGCTCTTTGGGCATTTATTTCTGCATTGGTCACCAGCTTGGTTTTTAAAAAACTATCTAACCCAGATAAAATTTCAGCCTTAAAAGTGACATTAAAAGCCAAACAGAAAGAATTAAATGACCATGATGGTGAGTTTTCTGAATTAAAGGGACTGGCTCTTGAAACCATGAAATTATCCATAAAACGGATGGGGTTAACTTTTCTACCTGCCATGTTAGCGTCTATTCCTATTATCTTTGTTCTTACACATTTATCTAACAATTATGGTTTAGAGCATCCACAAGTTGGAAAAAACCTTCCAATCTCTGTCACATGGGAAGACAAGAACCAGATCAGTAAAATTATAATCAAAACAAATAGCAACGAAAAAATAGTTGACAATATTGATTCTATTACTTGGCCTAAAGCCACAGAAACCATAGAGTTACTTGAATCAAATAATTTATCGATTGTAAAATTTCCATTAGAAATTTCTGGCATCATTCATAAAAAACAATGGTGGAATAGTTTAATTGGTAATCCTGCAGGTTATATCAATGATGAAAGTCAAGTTAATCGAATTGAGTTTAGATTTGAGCCTAAAAAAATCATTAACATTGGACCAAGTTGGATGCATGGATGGCTTTTTGTCTTCTTCTTCTTAACTTTTGCTTTTTCCATTGTCTTCTTATTTATTTTTAAAATTAAATTTTAATAATTGAAACTTTTGCATAACTCTGGATCGTTGAAAAAAGAATGAAAAAAGCTCCAATCAAGGTAAAAAATGAGTCAAATAGTTGGCTATTTGCATATTTTTTTTACCTCGAGTGAAGTTTTTAGCAACTTTTTACAAGTTCCACGCGTTGTGCTAAGGTCTCTCTAATATTCAACTCCAACACTTTTATAGATTTAAAACCATGTTCAAACCATTAAACCTTATAGCTTTATTTATATTACTCTCAATAGTAACCATAACTTGTCACTCAAAGACGGTCATAATCGGTTTTGATGGCATGGATCCTAATTTGGCACAACAATGGATGGATTCTGGTGATTTACCCCACTTCAAAAAACTAGCAGAAACTGGACATTTTCAATCACTGGCTACTTCAAATCCTGCTCAATCACCTGTGGCTTGGTCTTCCTTTGCAACTGGTTTAAATCCTGGTGAACACGGTGTCTTTGATTTTATTCACCGAGACCCGCATACATTTGATCCTGTTTATTCAATATCAGGATTTAAACAACCTGAAACTTTAGATGTTTTTGGATGGGACGTACCCATGTCAGGCCCTAGCATATACAACAAAAGATTAGGTAAACCCTTTTGGTTAACAGCTGAACAATATGGTAACAAAAGTTCTGTGTTGAGGGTTCCTGTTACCTACCCGCCAGACAACATCAGTAGTATGTTATCTGGCATGGGTGTGCCTGATCTATTGGGAACTCAGGGCACCTATACGTTTTATGCTACTAAATACATTAATAAAGGTGAAAAAGGCGGAAACATAGTCAGAGTCAAAGTTAAAAACAACCGCATTGAAACAACATTAGGTGGCCCACCAAACCCTTTTAGTGGCAGCTTATTATCAATGCCTTTAATCATGGAAAAGTCTGAATCAAATTCTATGAAAATAACATTGGATGGCAATACAATTGATTTAAAAGAAGGGGATTGGAGTCAGTGGATTCCAATCGATTTTAGTTATGCTGGGGTTTTTTCACTCAGTGGAATGGTTAGATTCCATTTAATCGAATCATTTCCGAGAGTCAAACTATATGTTTCACCAGTTAATATCAACCCTGAATCTTCTGAATTACCTATTGCTTATCCTCCTGAGTTTGCCAAAAACCTCAGTGATGACATTGGATTGTTTCATACATTAGGAATGCCAGAAGAAACTTGGTCACTCAATGATCAATTATTGGACAGTGAAGCGTTTTTAGAGATGATTAAAACTGTTCTTGCCGAGCGTGAAAAAATGTTCTTTAGGCAATTAGCCGATGACAGTATTGAGCTTTTAATTGAAGTATTTGTTCAAACCGACAGAGTCAGTCATATGTTTTGGCGTGGTCATGATCCAAATCACCCTGTTTACAAAGACACCAATGAACTCGAAAGAAACGCCATAAAATGGATTTATAAAGAAGCCGATAGAATCCTTGGTAAAACAATAGACCAATTAAAATCTGATGATAAACTTATTGTATTAAGTGATCATGGCTTTGCTCCTTATAATAAACATGTAAATTTAAATCGTTGGTTGTATGACAATGGTTTTTTATCATTAAAATCAAATGACTCAGAATCGTTTTCATTAAAAGATGTTAACTGGGATGAAACGCAAGCTTACGCCATGGGCTTAAACGGAATTTATCTTAATATAAAAGACAGAGAAAAGTTTGGGTCTGTTTCTGCGGATAAAGTAAAACAAATTGAGCAAGAGATCATTTCTAAACTATCTAATTTGATGGACACAGAAAATGGTGAAGCCGTGATTAGCAGAGTTTTTCAACGAAGCGAAATTTATTCTGGCGACCAAAGTGCAAACTCACCTGACCTTATGGTGGGGTATCACCGTGGCTATAGAGCATCTTGGCAAACAGTTCTTGGTGAAGCACCTAAGGAGTTAATGACGCCAAATACCGATATGTGGAGTGGTGATCATTGCATTGATCCTGAGTTAGTTCCTGGTGTACTCTTCACAAACTTTAAAATGGATCAAGATAATATCAATGGCATTAAAAATGTTGGCAAATTGGCTTTATCAACGTTAGAGAGTACTGAAATACAAGCTCCTGAGATTACAGAAAAAAGCACTGGAATTTTAGACTTTCCGCGTGATGCTTTAATGGGGGTTCTCAAACCATTACAAACATACTTACCTTCAAGTGTCGCTTTAGTGATAACTGGTTTAATATTGTCGGCCTTAATTTTGCTGCTACTTTATGTGATTAAATTATTACCAAATATTATAGTAATTTCAAGCTTGTTAAAAATACTGGGTATATTTGCAATCACCGCAATTGTGCTCAGTGCCGGAAGAAATGTTTTTTCTGGAGAACTCATCTCTCAAAATGACAACTTAACTATATTAGTTAAGCCCATTGCCAATAATGAATTGCCGTTATTAAAATGGTACAATAAAGGCAGGACTGAGGTTACTTTAGATCAAATAAATAAAAACCACTGGGCATATCAGCTCAATCAAGACACAATAATACTTAATGAATCGGATGGGTATGAATTGATAACCATTTCAAATGACCAACAATTTTTAAGCAAAGTGAAGAAAAATTGGTGGCATAAAATATTATCTAATAAAGGTGGTTACATAAACAACTATAGCCAGGTAAAATCTATTTCGGTGCTCTCTGAAAATAATATGACAAAATATTGGTGGCTCTGGATCCTTATTAGTTTTATTATTGCAACTCTACTTTGGACTAAACTCAGGAAAAATAAATAATTGCGGTATTAATTATTTAACAAATAATAATTTTTCAATTGCTGTAATTTTTGCTGGTGTCTTTTTAATGAAGCCTGGTTTTTGTTTTTATTCAACTGATTTTCATACGTTAATATGTATTGTTTAATTGATTGATCCAATTTAGGATTTTTTACAACATTATTAGCGCTAATATTAATTAATTCATAAATACTGGCTAGAGCTTCATCCATTAAATTCAATTTAACTGCGATAATGATGCGCATTTTTATCAACATGATCTTAGGATTGATAGCCATTTGGTTTTCGATCATTTTCAATCCTTGTCTATTATCGGCTGCTATATTACTTTGTACTCTCCAGCCCATTTTTAATCGATACACAAAAGAGTATGCAACATCTGTTTCGTTAATTAAATTTAATTGGGGATCAAGTGCCTTTAATTGATTCCATTTATTCGACTGATATAATCTCCAAGCCAGATATAAATTTTTTGCTTTTGGATTAGAGTCTAAAAACTCTATAATAACTCTTGGCAATTGTTCTTGCTTGACAGCAGATAACCTATTCATCATTAAATAATAGAATATTTCTTCAGAATGCTGACCATGACTCATCATTTGCAACAGGTTTCTGTAGTTCTGTTTGTTTGGTAATTGTGCATCTAGAATAATTGCTTTAAGCACTTTTTTATATGAAGTATTAGATACTGAATCAGCCAATAAAAGAGCTCTATCAAAGCCTTTTTCTAAGAGGAGTCGCGAAATAATTGAATAGCCTTTTTCTCCATTGATTTCTTTTATTAGCGGGTCTTGTTCACCGATAAAGGCGGTCAATGTTTTAACATCTAAAGATTTATTAATAATTTTAGGGGATTGGATTTTTAAGATATTACGAAAATCAGTGCTAATTTCTGCATCTTTAGAAAGAGCCTTTGTTGAAATGGCATCCATTCTTTTAAAGATTTTAAAATCCTGAAAATTAGAAACACCCAATAAATTCATATTATCTAACATAATACTGTTTTTGAATAAAGTTGAATCAATTTGAATCGGATTATTTGATGCCAAGAAAATCAGACCTCCTTTAGATAAGGGTTGATATAATTCAACAAAATCAAACTCTTTGTTGAGTGTAGCTAACAATGACTTTAATAGTTTCACATCAACAAAGTTCATACCAATCCATTGAACAAACTTACCATTTTTATTTAATCGATTTTTTACAAGTGAAAAAAATTCTTGTGTATATAAATTTGAGGCGCCTACTGTCCAAGGGTGTGATGGTTGTGAAACAATTATATCAAATTTTTGCTGACTATTGATCAATGCATTCCTTGCATCATTTTTGTATAACTTAACCCGAGAATCTTTTAGCGGATCCGTGCCCCGATAGGATGACATCATTTGATTGGCTTTGATAACTTCTTGCTCTAATTCGACTACATCAATTTGTTGAATTGAATCGGGTACAGCTTTGACAGTGATTCCTGCACCTAAACCAATAACCAACATAGTTTCAGCTTTAGGGTACGATAGTACAGGAAGCATAGACAACCAATTTGCTAAATGATATGAGCCAATTCTAGCACCTTGAATTTGAATCGAAGACTCAGGTAAACCATTGCTGAGTAAACGCATATCCTGTCCTTGATTAACCAACATAACAGTCGCACTAGAACCAATTCCAAAATACTTGATTTCACCTTCTTGAATTTTATGGCTGAGTGCAGAAGTTCTCAATAATTTAATGGGGTCATTCATGGGTAACCAAAAATTAATAACTAATAATGATGCACAAAAAACAATTAATTTAGTGCTTTTAATGGTCATTAAAACAGTGATAATTGCAATGGTTACACTGATTGAGAACAATATTTTTGTACTGATTGCAAATCCAAAATTTGGCAACAAATAAAATCCCATAAGAATGGCGCCAAAGATCGCCCCAACTGTATTCCAACTATAAATACGGGCTGCTAATTCACCAGAAGTTCTGTAATCTTTGGCTGCAATAAATATAGCCAAAGGAAATGTGGCGCCAATAAACAATGCCCCAGGTAACAATGTGAGAGCGCCAATAAACAAACCATCCAATACAAACTCAATAGATCCAAAGTCAGTTGACATTGCTATATTTACTAAATAATCAGCAAAGTACATACTCATCAGAAAGCTTAAAGCAATGCCTATTTGAACCACTATGAACAAATAAATTGGTTTGCTTTTTTTACACAACCACGACCCAATTGCCGCACCCAAAGCTATACCCAGTAAAAAAATAAACAACATCACTCCAAAGGAATAGACACTGCCACCCAAAATTTGACTTAATAATCGAGTCCACAATACTTCATAGGCGAGAGAGACCAGACCAGATATTAACATGACAATTAATATCCATTTGTTTACTGTTTTTGCTTGTTGTGGATATTCATTGATATCTTTATCAACAGACTTGTTTTGAAACATTACAATGCCAACGACAAAAATAATTGTATTAATTGCTACTGCTATATAAACTGTTATTTGTAATCCATATTGCGGTAAAAATATGAATGCGCTAAATAACGCACCCAGACAGGCCCCAAATGTATTGATTGAGTATAAAGAGCCAATTTTATTACCAATATTATTTCCACTTTTAACAATAAACCGAGATAAAATCGGTAATGTTGCCCCCATTAATGTCGTGGGAATTAACAGAACGAAAAATGAACCCAATAAATATATTATAGCAAATCCACGGTTGACGCTTGTCAATTCATTGGATGCGTAGATGAAATGATACAAAGAAGAAACCCAGTCCAACAAAAAAGGAACAAGTAAAGCCGAAACAGCAATTAAAACTTCAAGAACTGCATATAGCTTAATGGGTTTTTTTATTGTCTTTAAAAATCGTCCAATTAATGATGCGCCAAGAGCCAAACCTGCCATATAAGAGGCTAAAACGGCAGCAATTGCTAGTTCTGTACTTCCAAAAACCAGTGTCAATTGTTGTGACCATGCAGATTGGTAGATTAATCCTGAAAAACCCGATAAAAAGAAAAGCAGAAATAGAATAAATGATTCAAATTTATTGATTTGAGATTGTGAGATATTTAATTCTCTTTTGAATAAAGAAAATGATTATAAAATATTTGTATGCTGATTTGTATTTTAATGGCCAAGAAATTGAATAATAAGGCAGCAGGTATAATTTATTTTATTCATTTGAAATTATTGATTAATTGTGGTCGTATAAAAAATTATTCATATAAAAACAAAGACTATTTCTTTAAAATAACTGCATGGGTTCAAACGGTGACCATATACTTTCTTGAGGTTTGTTGTTCTGATATAGTTTTAGTCTTTTTTCAATTCTTTCTGTGTTAATATTTTTAGAGACGGCCATAACCATAGCCTTTTTTTGATAATTAATGGCTTCATCAAATTTATTTTCATTTGCTTTTAACATAGCCAAGGTTTCCAGCTCCATAATATTATTTTCATCAAGGCCATTAATTTTTGGTTTGTCATATTGGGCTTTTTGAACAATATCGATTCTTAATTTAAAATTATCAACGGTATCTTCATATTTTTTTGAGAAAGAAAGAGAATGAATGTAATTTAATGCGTCACCGATTTTGGCCTGATCTTGCAACATAGATCTGATGATTTTCAGTTGAACAATTTCTTGATTATTCTGCATTTGTAAGGATTTTTGATAATGACCAATAGCTTCTTGAATTTTGCCCAGTCTATAACTTACATCTCCGAATTGATTCAAATAATATCTATTTTTTGGATTGATTTTTACCGATTTTTTAATATTTTCATAAGCTAACTCATAATCGCTCTCATTCATATTTATTAAGGACAATAATGCATATGCTTTATCATATTCTTGATCTAAATTTAATATTTGATTCAAAAACTCTTTTGCTTGAAAATAATCATTAAGTTTATAATAATTAAAAGCAATCTTATACAACGCAACCAAATTACCTTTATCTTCATTCAATATATTATTCAATATAGATATGGCTCTTAGATATTTCCCTTGTGCTGAAGCTTTTTGTGCTCTTGTAATAAAAGTTAAATTGTCTTTTTTTAGGCTATCAAGATCGCGAATTATTGGGTCATCAAAATACAAACTTACTCTCAAGTCATTATCATCAACAATTAATTTGTTATATGTTTTTGCTTTATCATACTCACCGATTTTAGCATATGTTTGACCAATTTGATAATTCAATTGATATGCCCTGGGTTGACTATCCAATACTGTCTTTAAGAGTTCTAGTGCCTTATCATTGTGACCACGATTTTGATTAATCAAAGCAAGATTATAAAGCGCTCTAGGGTGTTTTTTTTCAATAGCAAGCACTTGATTACAAAACTTTTCAGCCAGTTCTAATTCATTTTGTTGTATTAATATATCAGATAACCAAACCATAGAGGGAACATGAACCCTCATGTTTATTACTTTTTCAAAATGGGCTTTTGATTTGTCCAACAAACCTAAATCTCTGTATACATGACCCTGTAAATAATACCATTCATAATTGTCAGGATCATAATGCATAGCATTGATATAACTATTTTTTGCTTCGTCTAGAAGTTTATAAGCTTGATATACTTTACCAAGTTGGCCAATTGCCCATCCATACTTAGATTTATCATCATTGGTTTTTTGTATATCTACCAAAGCAATATAATCAATTCTTTCTTGTATTTGTTCTTGCACTGTTAAACCGAATGTTTCAAAATTTACATTTAATGGTATATCAGGTAACTTCACTGTAGCACTAGAGTTTTCTTGCTCATTCTTACATGCAGCTAGAAGAACTGTTAATATAATGGAAATTGACAAAAATATTGTTTTTTTCATAATGTTAATTTTGGTCTAAAATTTAATATGTATTATTCTGGATAATAAATATTATGATACTCATTTATAGACAATGCTTTTACTTCGGAGACTTTTCCATCGGTCCAATTGACAGTAACATTGAGATTTTTATTATAATTGTCAAGCCCTAATAATATTCTTGGATCATTTGCAGAAATATAACTTGCATCTGTATGAGTTCGTCTCGTTAATTTTTTACCGTTTTCTAAAGTAATAATTGCTGTGCTGCCAAGCATGTATTTTCCGTTTTTTGCGATTAAATTTAAACCAATCCAATTGTTCATATTACCAACTTGATTAATTAATAATTCGGGAACATCATTGTTGTTTGTAATTATAACATCCGAATCACCATCATTATCAATATCTCCAATCGCTATGCCTCTGCTAACCTTTTCGACATTCAACACATTAACAGTGCTAGTAATCTCTGTAAATTTACCTTGAATATTTTGAAAAAGCTGATTAGATTGTGCCAACGGAAGCTCAACACCTTTATCAATTTGTTCTTGAATCTTACGAACTTCTCCGTTAACAGCAATCAAATCAAGCCAACCATCATTATCAAAATCTAAAAAAGCCGTGCCAAATCCAGTAAAGCCTTTAGAAGGTTCTGATAAGCCAATAATTGATGTCGCATCTTTAAAAAAACCTTGGCCGTTATTCAGATAAAAAGTGTTAGTTTCATTGAGCAAATGAGTCATGAATATATCCAAATCTCCATCATTATCAATATCTCCTGCATCGACACCCATACTGGCTTCAGGTATACCATGTTTATTAACAGCACTGCCACGCAATAATCCATCATCTATAAACGAATCATCGCCTTGGTTGATCCATAAAAAATTATGACCCATATCATTAGTCACAAATACATCTTGCATTCCATCTTCATTATAATCACCAGTGACAACACCCAATCCAGCGGCTTTTTTTGTCACATTGCTATTAACTGAATAGTTTGCAAAAACTCCATTTCCTAAGTTTTTAAACAACGAATCACTTAAATGTGGATAGGAAGCAGGACCGCAATATTCCTCTCTTCCTGTACTGTTATAGCAAGTTTTATGCGTTGCTAAGTTAAAATCAAAATAATTAGTAACATATAAATCTAATAAATTATCACCGTTCATGTCAAAAAAAGCTGAACTTACTGACCAATTATCATCATTTGTTTTGGAAGTATCTGTAATATCCTTAAATTGCCCATTACCAAGATTTAAAAACATTTGATTGTTACCATAGTTAGACAAATAAATATCTGCATAACCATCGTTGTTTATGTCACCAACGGCTACACCCATACTATAACCGTCTGAAATCAATCCACTTTCTTTGGTTATATCTATCAGATTGACTTTACCATCAATCAAGTCGTTTTGATAAAGCACACCAGAAAGCTCATTAGATGTTAAATTTCCCTCGGTAAATTGATTACCTTGGCCCAGATAAATGTCCAAATCTCCATCATTGTCAAAATCAAATAAAGCCACAGCAGAACCCAGTATTTCTGCTGCATATGTATGTCCATCCATTCCATTATAGTGTTTAAAATTGAGCCCAGTCGCATCTGACATATCAACAAATATTTGTGGCTTATTGATACTGTCAGAGTTATATTCTTTACAGCTAGAAAAAATAATGATTAATACTGTTAATAGTATAGATTTAGTTAATTTTTGATGTATAAATTTCATAGCTTATTTTCTCTTATTATTTTTGAATTCGCAACACAGAAGGATATTTAATACATTTATTTTCAGCATATAATCACCTCTAATTAATTAATCACTTTAATATATTGACATTGCAAAGTGATTTATATAGACTACCATTACAAGAATAACCTTAGGAAATGAAATTATGTTAAAAAAGAGTAAAATGAACACAACCAAATTAGCTATTGCTATTGCTATGGTTGGAACAATGGGCTTAGCTCAATCAGATGAGTTGACTGCATTACAAGCTAAAGTTTTAAGTGATCACACTGCCATGCAAGAAATGTCTGCTGTAGAAAGAAAGTCTTTCCGTAAGCAAATATTCAACAATTCTAACAAACAAGAAAGAATTGCATACAATAGTACTTACAAAAGTATGCATCAAGCAGGAATGTTACCAAAATTAGCAAAAGTATCAAGTACTGCTGTCGCTAATAGAGCTCCAGGAACTAACATCACTTATGATGATGGCAATGCATCTGGTGTTAACAATGGTCAACCTGCTTTCGGTTTTGGTAATAGATTCAATTCTGCATTTAATCCAACTGCTGGGGCATCCGGTGCCATAAATCCAGTTGGTGTTGGCGGAGCAGGAAGTGTCACTATGTTAACATTCAGTTTAGCTGTTGATAATGATAGTGGTGCTTTTGTAACTATCGGAACAAACATCCAAGGAACAGCGGCTAACTCTCCATTAGTTACTAATACTACTGGTTTAGCTGTAGGTATGAATATGGTAACAGTTTCAGCTGTACCATTCTCAGGTGAGTTCTTAGGAGCTGTATGGCAAGCTGGTGGTGGATCTGGCTCAGATGACGTTCTAGGTGTAAGTACTGGAACTGTTGATGGTCAAGGTTTTCACGCTTTGAGTTTTGATGATTCTCCAGTTACTGGAATTGTAGATGTGGCTAATCAAAATGCTATATTTAGAGTCTCTGGTACAAATTTAGTTGATGATTCTGTTCCTGTAGAATTAATGAACTTCTCTGTAGAATAAACAAAACTGAATAACTATGTATGTATTTAAATTAACGGATCTTCGGATCCGTTATTTTTTTGTTTTTATGTTACTAATTATTCTAATTAGTTGTAATGACAACAAACCGCCCCCTTATAATGTAGTAATCGTTACTTTCGATACTACCCGTGCAGACCATATCGGAAGTTATAGTCAAGATGCCTATACTCCTAATTTAGACAAATTTGCGAAAGATAGCATAGTCTACGAACGTGCTCTAGCTCCTATTGCTATAACTTTGCCCTCACACAGTACTATTATGACAGGCAAAGTTCCCTTTGTTCATGGTGTAAGGGATAACGGCTTGTTTAATTTAGATGACAGTAACCTAACAATTGCAGAGATACTTAAGTCAGAGGGATATAATACTGGAGCAGCAATTGCTTCTTTTCCGTTGACATCTCAATTTGGCATTGATCAAGGCTTTGATTATTACAATGATTATGTTACACAACAAAATGAAGATATTTATGGAGATTTAGCTAAGAAAAAGGACCGAATATTTTTTGATGAAAGAAGAGCTTCACAAGTAAATAGCGCAATCATGCCATGGCTTGAAACCAATCATCAATCACCTTTCTTAACTTGGATTCATTATTTTGATCCGCATCACCCACATGAACCTCCCGCACCTTATGACCAAAATTTTATAAATGACCTTTACAAAGGAGAAATTGCTTACTCAGATGAGAGCTTTGGTAAACTCATTGATCAATTAAAACGCCTTAATCAATATGATAACACAATGATTATTTTTACATCAGACCATGGTGAAGGCAACTACGAGCACAATGAAGCCACTCACTCAATGCTTATTTATAATAGTACATTGCATGTACCATTAATTATAAAATACCCTAAACAAAAACATGCAGGAACTAGAGTTAGCCAATGGGTAGGGATTGTTGATATATTTCCTAGCATCCTCAATGAATTAGGATTAGAATCTTTAGATGATATACAAGGTGAAATACTGCCAACAGCAGATGGCGAAACAGCACCCAAAAAGGAAATATACAGTGAAACTTTGTCCCCTAGATTTAGTCGTGGTTGGGGAGAACAAAGGGGTTTGGTTAAAAATGGTTACAAATATATCCACGGTCCAGAAAAAGAGTTATATAATTTAGAAACAGACTTTCATGAAATCGACAATATAATTCAAATCAAACCAGAACTTGCAGATTCTATGAAATCAGATTTACAGAGTTACTTGGACGAATATCAAACATCAGCATCAACACAAAGTACAATTAACCAAAATCCAGAAACATTAGATATTTTAAGAGGTTTAGGCTATATTCAATCTACTGGTAAAATTGGTGAAGAGATTATTGAAGTACTTAATGATGAAGGAGACTCACCACAATCACATGCAGATATGGTAAGCACATATAGTGCAGCAAAAAACCACTTGTTTTCAGGAAAGCAAATAGAAGCAATTCGCTTTATTGATATTTTAATAAATGAAGACCCAGGAAACCTGGCTTATATCGAACTTAAAATACAAGCAGAAATAGATTTGGGTAATTTCAACAATGCAATAGAATTATTAGAAAACTTACCCAATGATTCATATGGAACACTAACCCCATCTAAAAAATTACATATTTTGGCATCTTTATATCAAGTATTAGGAGACATTAACAAGTCCAAATCCTTGTATTTAGATAGCGAAAATATAAAGCAAACCAGGGAAGGACAAAAGGCTTTGTCTGAAATATATTTAAAAGAAGGCAATTTAGAAAAACAAAGATTACATCTAAACAACTTACTAACACTTATTCCAAACGATATTAAAACTTTAAATGGTTTAGCTATAAATTACGCAAAGCAAGGTGAATATAACGAAGCAGAAAACATATTTAACCAAGCGATTGATATGAATCCATTACATCATTTGAGTTATTTTAATTATGGTGTATTCCTCACCAGTGTCAACGATGATGAAACCGCAGCTACTCAATATGAGAAAGCCATCGAACTTAATCCAAATTATATAGCTGCATATATGTCCTTGATCAACACTTATATGATAATTAATGAACCAGAGAAAGCAGAACAATTAATTCAAAAGTTAGAACGCCTTGCACCAAATTCTGCAATATTACAACGAGCTAAAAAACTCTTAAAATGAATATAAAATTACTGTCAATACTTTTACTTACAATTTGTTTGATAAGTTGTAATCAACAACAAAATACTCCAGAAATTAATACATCAAACACATTAGCAAAATTAAATGAGGTAAGTGTTACGAAGCAGGATGTAAAAGAATATCTGCTCACTTTACCCAGCGATGCAAGATGGTCAAATACCAATCAAGAAGAATGGTTAACAAATATAATTAAATCGCTTGCAATAAATAAAGTTCTTTTAACTGAAGCAAAAAACGCAAATATAGAAAACCATGTTAATTATATTGAAGCCGTTAATAAAATTGAAAGAAATTTTTATTCAAACCAATTTTTGTTTGAGAATGAAATAAACATAGACATAGACCAAGAATCTATTGAACTTTATTACAAAAATAATATAAATAAGTATCAATTACCTGAGAAAAGAATCGTACATCATATTTTTAAAAGTTATAAAGGAAACAAAGAAAATGCAATCTCAGAACTAAATACCATTAGGAATAGATCTTTAAATGGAGAAAACTTTATATTATTAGCTGAGGAAAACTCTGATTCTGAATCAAGACACAATTCTGGAATTGTTGGCACTGTTAAAAAGGGTGATTTATCGAAAGATTTTGATGAAATTATATTTAACCTTGAAAAAAATAAACCAAGTGAAATTATTAAAACAGCAGAAGGTGCACATATATTTATGGTATTCAATATTTTAAAAGAAAAGTTTTACAGTATTGAAGAAGTAACAGCTAAAATTAAGAAGCAATTATTTACAGAAAAATCTATTGAAGCAATTAAAGAAATCGCTTTGACTTTACCAGAATCAGAAAACTATTATTTAATAAGTTTAGAAGATCTAAAAAACATTAATACAAATACATCAAAAAATCACTTATTATTTCAACTTGGTGAATTTGAATTAAGAAGAAATCAGTTTATGAATGAACTGGCAGAAGCTCGTGACGCTTACTTAGGAACAAACATAATAAATCTACCCTACCTAGTGCTACAGGATATTTCGTATAGACAAATCATATACACCCACGTTATGAATAACTTAACTCAAATTAATATCCCAGATAATGCATTAGAAAAGGTAAAAATAACTAAAGAAAAAGAACTATTAGAAATTTACAGCAAATTAAAATTAGTATCTTATGTAAATGAAAACCCTGAAATTATTACAAAGTATTTCAACGAAAATGAAATGCGATTTAGTTCACCTGTTATTTTAGACCTACAATTATTAAAATTACCAAAAGAAGGTAACAGCAACATAATGCCAATATTAGAAAGTTTATCAGACAAGTTAAATAATGGTGAGTTAAGTTTCAAGGAACTAAAGAATCAATACAATGGTGATATAATAAATTTAGGTAAAAGAACAGTATTTCAGCTGTACCAAATAGATTCTAAAGTTTTAAAACAGGTATTGGAATTAAAGATTGGTGAATACTCAAAACCATATACTGTTAGGAACTCATTTCATATGGTTCAATTAAAAGACAGAATTAATGCTAAAAAAAGACCATTATTAGAAGTAAGAAATCAAGTTGTGAATCAATATATAAAAGATAATGCTTCATATTTATTTACAAAGATAAGTGATAAAATTCTTGAAGGCATAGAAATAAACAAAAATGCCACTGAATTGTTTTTAAAAAGCATAGAGTAATAATAGATAATTTCTGACAAAGAAGATGATTTCAATTGTATTTATAAACGAGTATGTAAACTTAAACTGTGTAAGTTAGTTTTAGACATTTTTAATTCTGTCCTCGAATTCTATAACAAAACGATTCAATGCCATTTTCCATTTATGAATTAGCATTATCCATTTTTTACTTGCAGACTCAATAGCCAGAAAAACGGTCTTCAGAGCCGAATTATCAGTTTGGAAAATATGTCTATTTTTGATTGCTTTTCGAATAACTGAGTTTAAAGATTCAATCGCATTAGTAGTATAAACCAACTTTATCATATCATCAGAATATTCAAAAATAGTGGGTAAATTTTTCTAATATTTGCTCCAAGATTTGTAAATTGTTGGATACTTTGAATCCCATTTTTTTTAAATTCACCCAGTGCTTTCAATTCTTGTTTTTCACTCACCGCAGAATAAACTAATTTTAAATCTTGGCATAATTCCTTTCAGTCCTGATAGCTAATATACTTAACCGAGTTTATAATCATGTGAACAATGCAAAGCTGTATCTTAGCATGGAGATAAACAGACTCAATGGCTAACTTAGCACCTTCGTTCTCGCTCATAAACATGCTTAATACAATCCTTGTGCTCTTCCTTATCAATGCCTAGAGAAATGATGACTCTACCATCTTGACATACTTTTACTACAATACAATCAAGATAAACAATCGGATAAAGTTCTTCTAATTCTTGGGATTGCTATCTTCAAGTTGTTCAATGACAGCTTCGGTTACTTTGGATACAAGCATGGGTAATATTTGTACACCATTATACATTTATGATTGACGTCCATGTAAATCACACAACGTGCCGCCGTTGGCGTTCAAATTTGATCCTGTCAAATTTAGTCTTTAAATGTAGCTACAATATCTCGAGTACTTATGCCTTTTGCATAAAGTGTAAGGATCTGATCATCAAATTGAGTTAATCTTTTTGTCTTTTTTTAATAAGAATAGATTCGAAATCACCCTATCGATCTCGTGGTGTAGCAACTTCAATTGCGCCACCATTGTTCTTTATTTTTTTCTTTGTTGAGCCATTTCGTGAGTTTTTATTTTTGCTTTTTTGACTTTTAGGATAACCAAGTTTTTCTATTTCTTTCTGTTTTATTTGTGTAACCTCAAAAGTTAATTAAAACATTTGAAATAATTCACCTAGGGAATCTTCAAATAGAAGTTACACAGTTATATTTACAGACTCGTATTTTATAGCAGGTTAATTTCTCAGCTAATATAAAATAAAATATAATTTAATTTATTATAATTAAATCTTGTTGGACAAGAATATTTTTGATTATTTGATTTTTGAGTTCAGTGACCATCCTATTCCCTACTTTTTTAACAATTTGCTTTTTAGCTTCATCGAAAGTTTTGGTTGTGGGTTTATTTTTTTGATCTAACCTAATCATCCAATAATCTCCGGTATCTGACTTAAATGGTTTACTTATCTCACCAGGATTCAATAATTGCAATTGCTTTGTGAAGTTAACACCAAATGTAAATGAAATATTTTTTGATGTGAAATTTACAACCTTTCCAGAAGGAAATCTATTTTCAAATCTAGAATATTTCTGAGAAAACATATCAAATTTAGAGGAATCATTATTAATTTGAAAATACACATCAAAAATATCAGTTTTATTATCCGATTTCTTAATGGAAATATATGTTAAAGAATAAGTAGGTTGTCTTTTAAATAAGTGTATATTTTCATTATAAAAGCTCAGGAGTTTATCTAGACTCGGTGGTTGTATGATCTTATTGATATGCTCTGTTAAATATAAAGACTTAAGACTTAAATCATTATAATATTTAACAGATTCATCAACCTCAGTTTTATCTGCTTTAGATAAAGAATGATATATGTGAATACCGAAAAAATAATCTTCAATTAGCGTTTTAATTTGCACATTATTATAGTTTTCTAAAGTACCTTTATTATCAATCAATAATTTTAATTGATAAGAAGTGAGATTTATTTTTCCGCTTTGAGCGATAATAGAATCATCATCAGAATTATTGATTTTCTGATAATCTATCTCAATATTTAATTGATCAATAATTTTTTGCTTCTTATTCTTGGATTCAACCTTAAAATAATAGTTAAGTAATTTACTCTTTACATTATTATGAATTTCAGATTCAGTATAAATTTTTGGTGTCACTTTTTTTTCAAAATACAACAACATAAGGCCATCTTTAGATTTGATTACTTCGCTTATTCCTTTTTCTTTTAAGCTCATAATAATTTCATTTAAGGGAGATGAGAAAAAACCATTTTGTATGTTACCAATCAGCCCAGAATTAATTCTTGATTGTGAATCAGAATATTTTTCGGCTAGTTTTTTGAAACTTTGCAAATCTGAAATTTGGTTTTTAATAGATTGTATTTTATTTAAGTATTTATCCTTAACTTTTGCAGAAGCATTTTTAGGGTATTTTAAGAATATTTGATACAAACGCCTTCTTTCTTTCTTTTCTAAATTAGTCTTCTTGGTTTTTTCTACTAAGTCATTGAATTCATTTTCATCTAGAACAATAGATGATTTGATATCTTGGGCAAAATACTTTTGTACCAATTTATTTCGATACATAGTATTATTAAAATTAATTGGTTTGAGTTGAGTGGAATCTAAAGATTTTATATCATTTAATATGTGTTTTTCTAAAAAATAAGCTTCAATTTGAACTTTTCTACTAAAATATTGAAGCTCCATACGGTACTCAAGCCAATTGTTTAATTCAACATCACTTAATTCAATTGTTTTATCATGGTTATAAGCAATCAGTTTTCCATGACAGGACTGAAAAATTACAAGGAAAGAAAAGAAGAGAAAAACTGAAAGTTTTGAAGGATATTGATATTTATGAATCATACAAATTGATTTTTAAATTATTAAAAGAATATTATAAAATATTTATCAATAAACAAACAAGAATATCATTCTTAATGTATCATAATTCTATTCAAAACTTAAAGAGCTATTATATATCATTTAATCTTTATGAACCAGTTAATCAAGAAACCGTTATGAAGAAGATGGCCATATATTATCAGCCCATTTGAAGTAGTACTCAAAAAAAAGATTGTTAGTTATCTATTCATTGATTAGATAGTTAAAATGTAAAACAGTTCTTTTATTTTTGATTGCTCTTTGCAATTTTCAGATTTTTTTCAACACTAAAGCTCATTAACTCAACTCGAGTAGATATATTGCCTGAAACTTTTACTGTGGCATTTATATCAGATTTTAATTATATCAATAAATTGCATGACACGAAATCCTTGTCCGCTCACTGTTCTTGTGGCCAAATTAATCGAATAATTACTACCTGAAAAATCCCATATTACAGCTAAATATTTCGTACTTAAATAGTTACTGCTACTGTAGTGTAGTGTTTAATTGATCAAAAACAGAGAAAAATGCTTTGTCCCCACTAAGTTATGTCATTAAGCAGCAACCATTATTAACAATCCACAAATTTCTACAGGATTTAGAGCTCCTGTATTAAGTCGTTTAACATGCATAATACTTAAAAAGGTTGCAAGATATAAAATACTACTGTGAAAAGTGATAGTTTCAAAAGTTCTATTATTTTTGACTGGTTTGTTATGAACAAATTTACCAAGTTTATGTAAACTCGTACAGTCTGCTTTTTTGGTGCCATTTTTAGCAAATACAATTAAATCAGCCTCTGCCATTTCTTTGTAAGCACGATTGAAAGCACATTGCGCTCATTTATCTTAATTGTTCCAAATTCTCTGCAAAAAGTTTATTGCTTCCGCATTCTTGGTTTATTTAGCGTTATGGTCAGCATTAACTTTTTTTTTAAGGGCTGTGATTTCTATTTGAACATCCCCCAATGATTGCAAAAAAAAACATTGCAGTCACTAAAATATTTTTTTATTTATTATCTTCATCTACTTTTTCGCCAAAAAATTAACACACTTGAGGAATTAACTTAAATTATAAAGCCCTTATTGTCAGTTAAGTTATTGGATTTAATAAAAATACCTTTTAATACAGATTCTAAACAAATTAAAACAAGAAATATACAAGACAATTGATGGCTTACACAATGATTTTGCCCCTTAATTTTGACTTAAAAAGACGTACTGTGTTCAACACACCTACTAACTACTTAATCTAAGTATTCAAATTGATTAGAATAAAAAAGTATGGAATTTTAAAAACAGTTAGATAATTAAAACTCAGGAGAGTTCTTTTAGATCAATGGTATTATTTATATTTATAACAATGTCTTCTTCAACATAATTTTCATGATAAATAATTTTAATCAAAGACCAAGCAGAATCAATCTTCAATGCCTAACTTATAACCACTAACTCAATAAAACAATACCCTTGCCATTGATATAATTTGTACAAGCCGCTTTATTTTTTTACAGACAGTTTACCATCAATTATACCCAAGTTTTTAATTAATAGGATTGAATTTTGGAGAAATTTTTTATGGTTTTTATAGCGCCTTTGATTATTATTGATTGTTGATTATTTTTTTAATTTGATCTAATCCTTTTTTTGCATTTAAATTATCAGCTTCTATTTCAAGAATTTTCTTATAATTTAATTCAGAAAATTCTAATTCGTTCATTCTTAAGTAATTATTTGCCAGGTTTGTTAATAATGCAACATTTTTTGAATGCCTTGATAATCCATTAAGATAAACAATTTGCGCTTTGTCTAGCTGGTTTAACTTAGTCAACAATTTACCATAGGCAATAAAACTTTCAGCTTCAGATAATTCAGCTTCGTGCTTAATAAATACTCTTAATGCTTGATTTAGTAGGTTAACCTGATTTAACAATAATGCATAATTTCTAAATATCTTTTCGTTTGATGGTCCTAGTTCATAAGCTCTGCCCATGGCATTAATAGCAGATTCAAAGTCCTGATTAATATTGGCTAACAGTGCTTTTTCATAATGGAATTCAGGATCTTTATTGTATTTTACCAATTGTGATGAGATAGTATCTTTTATTTTTAATTTTCTTTTTCCTGCTTTTGTTAAGGCCATATTAACCAACTCTTCTGACTGAAAGTGTTTAAGACTCTCACCCATTTGATAATAGACATTGTTAGCACTAGGTTGTTTCTTCAATACTTCACGATAGGCTTGAAACGCGTTTTTGTATTGTTTTTGGGCCAAAAAAATATCACCAGATAATTTATCATTATTGGAGTTTTCTTTAAATTTTTCACAATGAGACAATTGTTTTCGTGCTTGATCATATTGATTACTATTAAAGTAGGCCTGAGTTTTTCTGAAACAATACAGCCAATTATCAGGTTGTTGTTTTATCGCTAAGTCAAAATAATCATGTGATTGATTATAATTAAATTTATTAACTTCATTTATAGCAGCCAAATAATAAATATCTGATTCAACATTATTGTTCTGATTGAAATATTCAGCATAACAAAATGAAGCTTCATTAATTAATTCGTAACTTTGTAAACTGAAACATAACTCTGTATCAATATTAGATTTGTCTGTAAACAATGCATTTATATGTTCATTGGTGGCTTTAGATATTGAACTGGCTAATAGTTGATTAATGGCAATAGATAATTGATTGTTGTTTTTTTCACCATCAATTTTTAATACACTTTTAAATTTAGGCCATGATAATACGCTTATGCCATTACCTTTAATCAAATCATGGTATTGGTTTGGAACTAACTCATATTCTTCAAATTCATTTTTATTCCAACGAATAGTTACTTTCACAACATTATCATGCCTTCCTAGCCCCATGAGCACTCTTGGGTCAGATGATGAGGCGTAACTACCAGAACGGCTTTGTATATTCCGAATAGTTTTGTCATTATATTCTGCTATGGATTCAACATTTTCTTGCAAACGACCTAACTCATTAAAAGCGGTATAACCTATCCAATTATTCTTATGATGGCTTTCATTGATATAAATTTCTGGAGCTGCATTATTATTGCTAATAATGATATCTTCATCGCCATCGTTATCTAGATCAGCCGTAATTAAACCACGGCTACTATAATTTGGATTGCTGGATAATATAGAGTCATTTGTTAATGTATTATATTGATTACCAGTATTTTCATAAAACGAATTGATCTCGTTATAATTTCCCTCTGAGTTTCTCATGATACTTCCATTAGCCACAATAATGTCTAAATCTCCATCATTTTCGAAGTCAATAAAAGCTGTGCCAAAACCTGTATAATTGTAGCTTGGTCTATCATTAAAATATTGGTTAGTTTCATCTGCAAATTGACCTGGGGAATTTTGTATATATAGCGTATTAGTCTCTTGCCACATATGGGTTAAATAAAAATCCAACATTCCATCAGAATTAATATCTCCAACAGAAATACCCATACTGGCTTCTGCTCTTGCCATAGAATTTACTGCCAAACCTGATAACAATCCCTCTTCTTTAAATTGAAATAAACCTTTATTAATCCATAATGAATTAACTTTTTCATCGTTACCGATATAAAAATCAGATAGCCCATCCTCATTAACATCAAAAACAGTAAGTACTAAGCTTGGTAGATTTAAATTCACATCAGAGTGAGTTTCAGGAACTGATTCAAAAACACCTGATTGATTTTGTAAGATATTATTTTGAAGATAGGAATATGAAGCAGGTCCGCAGTAATCACTTCCTTGAAACATAGTGCATTGTGGTTCATGATCTTCAAAATAATTAATATTATTAATAGAAACTAAATCTTGCCAACCGTCATTATTTAAATCAGAAAAAACTGACATAATGGATAAATCATTGTTTTGTGGAATATTAGCATTAAGAGAAATGTCTTTAAAAAACTGCCCATTAACATTTTCTAATAATTTATTCGATTTCCAATTTGATAAAAAAATGTCAGGATAACCATCATTATTATAATCGCCAATTGCTGCGCCAATCCCATAATCTGTTTGATTAAGATTCAACTCCTCTGTCACATTCACAAACCTTAAAACTCCTTCCTCTTTGAGTAATGACTTATATAGTTGATCAGATAGATTTATTTCTGATTGAACAAAATATAAATCTAGATCCCCATCTAAGTCATAATCAATGGTGGCAATTCCTGCTCCCATAATTTCAGGATATCTGTATTTTTTTATGTGTCCATTATTATGTATAAAATCTATACCTAATTCATTGTTTTTTAGTAGTGAAAATAATACTTGATTATTTTTATCTTTATAACAGGAATATAAAAGAGTGCTCATTAACAAAATAAAAAGAAATTTTATGTGTAGGTGTTTTTTTTGATTAAATTTATGCAATTTTTTGTTTTATGAATTTGACTAGATTACTTCTCTGTATGGATTGAATTATTTATATTAATAATTCGAGATCAATTTAAAAGCAAATTCATTTTTTAATTTAAGAATATATTATAATCCTAAATAAAATAGGAACAAAATATTTTTATATATTTCTAGGTTTGCTCTCTTTTTTATGACCTAATTTCTATGAAATAAAAAAAAACACACAGCTGTTATATTAAATTTAGATATAATACTTAGCGATTACTTCAAATTAAAAGGAATAATATAACTTGAATTATATAAATATCTGCAAATATAAACTAGTTTTGATACTTTTAATTGCATCTTTACTTTTTGGGTGTAATAACGACTTTAAACCAAATGTAATGATTGTTACTTTTGATACCACAAGAGCCGATCATATTGGTGCTTATGGCAAAGAAAATGCCATGACACCTCACATTGATGCTTTGGCCAAAGATAGTATTTTATATGAAAAAGCATTATCACCAATTCCAATAACCTTGCCATCTCACAGCAGTATAATGACAGGTAAAGTGCCATTTACACACGGGGTCAGAGATAATGGAATTTTTGCATTGGCGAATGAAAACACAACACTTGCAGAAATATTAAAAGGCAAAGGTTACATGACAGCTGCAGCAATTGGCTCTTTTCCATTAACATCTCAGTTCGGAATTAATCAAGGCTTTGATTATTTTAATGATACGATTATACAAAACAACGATACAATTTTCACTCCAACATCATTACCGAAAGGAAGTTTGTACTTTGATGAACGCCCAGCTTCTCAAGTAAACGAAGCAATAATGCCTTGGATAGAAGAAAATTACCAGTCCCCTTTTTTTGCATGGATTCATTACTTTGATCCTCACCATCCTCACACTCCTCCTTCTCCTTATAATTACTCGTTTATTAATGATTTATATCAAGGCGAAATTGCTTATTCAGATGAAAGTTTTGGAAATGTCATACAACAATTAAAAAGATTAAATATCTACAATAACACTCTTATAATTTTTGCTTCAGATCACGGTGAGGGTAATGGAGAGCATAATGAAATGACTCATCTGTCACTAGTTTATAACTCTACTTTACATGTACCATTAATTATTAAATATCCCATGCAAATGTATTCTAATATAAGGATAAAGAATCAATGGGTTGGATTGATTGATATATTTCCAACCGTCCTGAATATACTTGGCATTGAAATAAACTTTGAAATACAAGGTGAAATTTTGCCCAAAAGCGATGTTAATATCAATACAGAAAGAGAATTATATGTAGAAACCTTATCCTCAAAATTCAGCAGGGGTTGGGGAGAACAAAGAGGTCTTGTTAAGGATAATTATAAATTTATTTATGGACCCAGAAAAGAATTATACTACCTAAAAAAAGATCCTAATGAATTAGAGAATTTATTTGATAAAATGCCTATACTTGCAGAAAAAATGAAAAATGATTTACAAGATTTTATTGATGAAAACCAAGTAGAACAAATAAATAGCAGCATTAATGTAAGCCAAGAAACTCTCAACACACTTCGTGGATTAGGCTATATTCAATTAAATAATAGCGATGTAAATCATATTGATGAAAAACTAAATGATGAAGGTTTACCTCCACATTTACATGTACACACTGTAAATGCATACAATAACGTTAAAAATTTATTATACACTGGGAACTACCTTAAAGGTAGCAGGCTATTGAGCTCTTTATTAGAAAATGACCCGGATAACTTGTCTTATTTAGAGCTATATTTTTATTCAGAAATCAATCTTGGTAACTTTCAATTAGCTAAAGAGATCATACATAAACTTCCTAAAAATACTTTTGGAGCAATTTCTAAATCAGATAGATTATATTATTTAGCTAAAATATACTTATCTGAAGGAAATACCCTAAAGGCAAAAAGATTATTAGAAGAGTCACAAACAATTGATATAACAACTGATGGCCAATATTTATTATCTGAGATTTATTCTCAAGAAAAAAACTTAAAGAAACAACAATATCACTTAAAAAATATTATTAATATAAATAATCGCTACATAAATATTATAAATGACTTGGCCATCAGTTATTATCTTGACAACAATAGATTGGCCGAAGCTACTTTTCAGCAAGCTATAAAAATTAACCCATATTACCAAATAACATTTTATAACTATGGTGTTTTTTTAAAAAATATGAAAGAATTCGATAGGGCAATAATTCAATTTAAAAGAGCTATTAATGTAGACAATAATTATTTAGCTGCTCATTTTGCACTGGTAGAAACATTGGTCCAGAATAATGAAATTGAACAAGCTAAAGCCTCGTTAAATCTTATGGGTCAAATTTCAAAAAATAACCCTTATTATAAAATGGCAATAAAATTAATTAAATAAACATGAAAAATAAAATTTTAATAATAAACTTTTTGTTTCTTTTTACCATTGGCTGCAATCAGCAGGAAAACCAAGCACCACAAGGGACTATAAATACAAACTCAATTATGGCAACCATCAATGAAAAGTCAATTGATATAGCTACTGTTAATGAATACATTAAAAAACTACCTATAGAAAAACGATGGAATGAAAAAGACCCGAAACCTTACTATAAAACACAAATTAAAAATCTAATTTTAAGACAACTACTGTTAGAAGAAGCACAAAACAGCAACGTGCAAAAAAGTAGTCGATATATTCAAAATATTAGAGCCATTGAAAGGTTGGGATATTCAGACCAATATATAGTAAAACATTCGAAAAATATTACAGAAAAAGAGTTGTTAAATCACTATGAATCTAATCATGAAAAATATAATCAAACTGAACAAAGAGTTATATTTCATATATATAAAAAGTTTAATAAAAATGAACTAAAAACTAATGAGCTTTTATTGTCCATTCGCCAGCGCATTATTAATGGTGAAAATTTTCAATTAGTTGCTGAAAAAGAATCTGATTCTGAAACTAGGCACAAAAGGGGCTATCTTGGCATTTATACGAAAACTGAATTGCCCGCATCCATTAATGAATTCATCTTTAAACTTAAAAAAAACATACCTAGCCAACCTATAAAATCAGGTAAAGGAGCTCATATATTTTTTGTGGCTGAAATTTTGCCACATAAATCATTTCAATATTCTGAGGTCAGAGATATTATCTTTGAAAAATTAAGTGCCAATAAGAAATTAAAGAATATTAAAAAATCTGCATTATCTTTACCACAATCAGAAGATATTGTAATACTTAATAGTACTGAACTAAATCAAGTTATTAAATATGACAAACAGTCTAGTGTATTATTACAAGTTGGAGATTTTAGTTTAACTTATCACCAGTTACTGAACGAAATGCTCATTCATGATCATAAAACAGGAAAATTAAAGAGGGATGAAATCACAGTTGAATATCTTGAAAACCTAGCTTTCAGGGAAGTAATATATCAAGCAATGTTAGAATCAAACAATCCCTATGCTCAAGATAAAAAGATTCAAGAAATAAAGCAGAAATTACTAATAAGTGAATACAAAAGAGAGAAAATTAGATCATATTTGTCACAAAATTTAGAAATTATTGATCAATACTACAAAAAATACAAAAAAAGATATTATTCGCCTATTCTCTTAGAACTTGAAATATTAATTATTTCAAAAAAGAATAAAGCGGACATTATGCCATACCTTGAAAGTTCAAGGTTAAAACTAAACAATGGTGTATTAAGTTTGATAGAAATAGCGGAACAATTTGAAGGAAAAATAGAATCACTTGGGATCAAAAGCGTTCATCAAATTGAATACTATGACAAACAATTGTTAACTATTGCATTAGACTTAAAAGTGGGCGAATTTTCTTCTCCATTTACCACAAACAATTCTTATCAAATCTTGAGTTTGATTCATAGAGAAGAACCTAAAGAGCAATCATTAAATAAAGTATTGAACCAAGTTATTGATGATTACCTTCAGGACAATGAAGGTTATATCCTCTCTAAAATAAGTCAAAAGATGTTAAATAATTTAAAATTTAATGAGAAAAATATTGATTTATTTATTCAGAACCCAGAGAATTTTTTATAAATTTTATTAACTCCATAAGCTATATGGATATACCTATCTCTTTAAAAGTTCATCAGCTATAGATGGCCAATTTTTAGAATATATTATGGGATTAACCTGCAATTTAATGTCTTCCCCTATAATATCCATAAAGCCCTCAATACTTCCAACTTGATAGCGCACGTATTGTTTATAATCTTTAACAAAATCCTCATCCTTGACTGCTAGACCTTGATAGGTTTTTTTTAGCCAATGGACTCTATTATCAACAAAAATCGGTCCAACCCATTTATTATATTTGAGTGTAAGCGGATTGATCCTTAATTGTTTAAATTTTTTATAAAACTGACCTTTCGTAATTTGTGAATAAAAATCTATAAAGTTTGATAAATCCTGTTCTTGATTATTAAATATTAAATCGTTTATTAGAACCATATCACTTTTATTTGAATTAAATAGATCTAATTGTATGATTTTAAAATCGTATCTCGAAAGTTGATCATATGCATTAGGCATTAACTTGTAATTATTTCTTAATTTTTCAACATCAATTGAATCAAAATATTTACTTGAATAAAACCCAAAATTTGCAAGGCTTGTATCATAAATATCTGCAAGTTTATTTTTTACTTTTTTATTATTATCTAACCCAAGTGCTACAAACTGCAAAGTTAACAATTCATCTATTGATTTTTCTTTATAATCAGGATTATTTTTGATGATATTTGCAATTGTTTGATTAAGTACTTTTTCTTGAGCAATTTTTAATAATTTTTGTTTTATATTTTTTTTAGATCCATTAAAAGAAATTTCTTTACCTATATTAAATTTATCAACTAATACAAAAAGATGTAATTTTTGATTGTTATTTATAGGAAAATGTATAGGTTTAGAAATAACATTAACTTCAATTGAACTAACATGTTCTCTAATTTTTTTGTTTAGCTTTTTCAAAGCTATATTTTCAAAATAACCTGAAATTTTATTATTATTCATTAAACTTATTTGTTGAAATGAGTTGTTTTTCAGTTTTTCATTTAAATTGAATATACACTCAGATTTTTTATGACATTCCTCCGTTGTAATATATAAACTATATAAATCATCAGATTTAAATTCTTCTAAATTGTTATTATAGTAATTAACAATTTCTTCTTTATTAATATTTATGTTGGAAGCTAAATATTTTTGATAGTAACTAGATAAAAATTCAATTTTTCTTTGATTATATTCATATTTAAAAAGAGGATCTTTATGAAGTTTATTTTTTTTTGCTATTTCAATATTAATTTTTCTAAAAGCTTTTTTAAGTAAAATTATCTTCAACGGATCTTTTCCACTCAACATTTTTTTAATATTAGAATCAATTCTTTTTATCTCATTAAATAAAATAAAATCATTTTCCCATGTAACTAGTTTTTGACTTTTAATAGCCTTATGATTGCAGGAGAGTAACCAAATTGTCACTATAATCAATTTATAATTTTTCATTATATTCGCCCAAAAAAAAAGACTTCATTAAGAAGTCTTTTCAATTAAATCTTTTGTATATTATTCAATCTCTAAACTCATTAATTCAACAGGCAAACCATCGCCTGGTTGTCCTTGTAGAGTTACTGCCCATGTATCAAAAGTGCCATCACTGTAAGCTAAATCATTATCACAAACTCTCAATGTCCAATTACCAAGATTACTAGCTTTGGCATTGAATGCAGTTAATGATTCACTTGGTGAACATGTAGTAGACGTACCAGTTTCACAAACTCCACCAGCAGCACAATCTGTTGCGCAATCACTTGAAGCATCGGAATCAAAATTCACAACTAAATCATCTTGATTTCCTCCACCAGTATTATACAAAACAACAGTAGTTGAATCATAAGTAACATCAAGTTGTAAGTCACCTCGCCATTCATGTGTGATAGCCACATCAATATTAGCATCAGTTATAGTACCTACTTCTGTAAATGCAAGAGTGTCAGTGGTACCACCATCAGCATTCCCGCCACCATTTAAACATGTAAAACCATTTAAGGCTGCAGTGCCTGGACTAGAGGAGTTAGTAACTGCTGCATTCGCACCAAAACAACTGGCAATTAATGCCGTTAATAATATTTTTTTCATTTTTTCATTTCCCAAGTTTTATTAATTAGAAAGTGCTCTTCCGATGACATCATCAAGTACGACTTAATTCGCCAATTGCCATTACGTCTCTATAATTACATACAGTTTAGATATAATACTTAACGTAATCTTTACACTATTAACCACATTCTAGTTGAATTTGACATAAATTCAACTGATTATTTGATTTATATCCAGTAATTGACTTTAAATTCATTTAAAATTCATATTTATGAACTTAAATTTCAATTCCAATGGGCATTGGCTTACTAATTTTTGCGAAACTAAGCAAATTTTTGTGACTGTGGTGATGATTCAAATTGTGGTAATCATTTATGCTTTAAGCTCTTTGTCGTTTGATTTGGCGTTTTTGTATTCATTATCAATCTTGACACTTTTGGCGCAATTTATTGGCATGACATTAATCATATTGTTATGTAAGTTAAAGAATACTCTTAATCAAATCAATGTTATTAACGGTGTTTTCATTATTATTGCCCTTGTTGTTGTTCAAACATCTCTTATGGCTCAGTTAATTGGATTTTTAGATTTACAATTGTCGCTACAATTAATTACTGGTGATGACTCCATTAATTATATTAATCTTAAGTTGTCTTTGTCTTCGGTGATTATTTGTTTGGCTTTGATTCGTTACTTTTATGTGCAAGATCAATGGCACAGGCAAGTACAAAAATTATCTGATGCGAGATTAATGGCACTACAAGCCAGAATAAAACCACATTTTTTATTTAATAGTTTAAATTCCATCACTGCTCTGATTGGTATAGATCCTGAAAAAGCCGAGATTGCTATTGCTGATTTTTCAGATTTGATGCGTCAAACATTTGCCCATCAAGACAAATTCAACACCATTTCTGAAGAATTAAAATGTATAAGACAATACCTTACTATTGAAAAACTGCGTTTTGGTCATCGATTGGATTTCGAAATATTATGTCATTCTGAATTGTTTAACTACAAGATACCTGTACTGTGCATCCAACCTTTGGTTGAAAATGCCATCATTCATGGGCTACAACCAATAGAAAAAGGCGGTAAAATTGATATTAGCATCACAAAAAACAAATCAAGTTTAACGATAATGGTAAGGAATCCTTATACAGAAAACAACCACACAGGTTCTAATAAAATGGCCTTAAAGAATATAAAAGAAAGATTAAAATTACAATATGGACCTAAGGCTCACATGTCAATTGAAAAGCAAAATAATATTTTCACAATAATAATGTGTATACCTGCATGAAATATTTAATTGTTGATGATGAACCACTGGCATTAATGCGCATGCAAAAGATGCTTGAAAACCAAGGCATCACCAATATAATTACCGCATCTAATGGCCAAATCGCTCTTGAGCAAGTTAAAAAACATCACCCACATGTTATCTTTTTAGACATAGAAATGCCTGTTTTAAGGGGCATTGATGCTGCGCCATTAATACATGAAATTTCTCCAGAGTCAAAAATTATCTTTTGTACAGCTTATGATGAATACGCCATCAAAGCCTTTGATTTATCTGTGAGTGATTATTTATTAAAACCTGTAAAAAAACAAAGATTAATCAAAGCTTTAGAAAAAGTCTCAATTTATACCAACAATAATACCATTACTGTTCACCAAGGTACTAACACTGTTCGATTAGGTATTGAAGATATATATTGTATTGTTTCTGAAGATAAAGCCACTATTCTTCATTGCCAGTTAGGTGAAATCATTATTGATGAGTCTTTGGTAACGCTGGAAAATAAATTCAGTCAACAGCTCTTGAGAATTAACCGCAATGCCCTGATTAATGTCTCTGAATTATTCGGAATACATCGGGATAAATCGCAAGCGTTTGTAAAATTAAAAAGTACAGATGTTCAGCCACAAATCAGCAGACGAAACATTAGCAAAATTAAAGAATTATTACTATGACAAATACCACACTAAAAACCATTACCATTGCAACAAGAAATTCACCTCTGGCTTTGTGGCAAGCAGAGTATGCTGCACAATTAATTGAAAGCACTTTTCCCCATGTAAAAACAAAGTTACTGCCAATGACGACAAAAGGTGATCAAATTTTGGATGTCACACTGAATAAAATTGGCGGCAAAGGATTGTTTTTAAAAGAACTAGAACATTCCATGTTAGCAGGTGAAGCAGATATTGCAGTGCATTCTATGAAGGATGTGCCTGCTGATTTACCAGATGAATTTACTATTTGTAGTGTATTTAAACGCCATGATGCCACTGATGCTTTTGTCTCAAATCACTATCAAAATTTTGCTGATTTGCCCAATAAAGCAACTGTTGGCACTTCTAGTCTACGCAGACAATCTCAGCTGTTAGCCATTCGTCCTGATTTAAATATCATACCATTACGTGGTAATGTTCAAACCCGCTTAAGAAAACTAGATGACGGAGAATACGATGCCATCATTTTGGCTACCGCAGGATTAGAACGACTTGATTACCATAATAGAATACAGCATAAAATTGCTAAAAACGTTTGTTTATCAGCAGTAGGTCAAGGAGCAGTTGGGGTTGAATGCCTCTCAAATCGTCATGATATAATTGACTTGCTCTCCGAACTCAATCATCAAGCAACATTAAAGTGTGTCAATGCAGAACGTTCAATGAATAGAATTTTAAATGGAAGTTGTTCCGTTGCAATTGGTGCTTATGCTGAAATACAAGACAATATCGTTTCAATTGAAGCTGTAGTATGTGCTCCAGATGGCTCTGAAATGTTACGCCAAAATGCGCAGGATTCAGATCCAGAAGAAGCCGGTCTTCAGGCAGCCTATGGTTTATTGGCTTCTGGAGCTCAAAGGCTATTAGACATGGCAGATCATTAATAAAATGTCGGTAGGTACAATCCTAAATACCCGTCCGATAGCTTATAAAAGCCAAACTCATAAGGCCTTTCATAAAAAAGGATTTAGCATCATTGATTTTCCATGTATAGAAATTGCAGCGCCCAATGATATGAATCAAGTTAAAAATCAACTCAATGATATTAAGAGTAAAGGCATCATAGTATTCACTAGTCCGCAAGCAGTAAGGTTTGCATTCAAAATCAAGAGTGAATGGAAAATCCCACAGCCAATATTGATCATTGCAGTAGGCCCTAAAACGGCAGAAATGCTAGAACAATATACCAGTCATAATATTTTTACTCCTGAACAACATAATTCACATGGAGTTATAGAATTAATTCAAGGGTTAAATTATTCTGATTCAATGACTTTAATCTGTGCTAAAGGCGGCAGACAGAGAATAAAAAAGTTTGCATTGGACAATCGTATTAATTTTTCACAAATCAATGTCTATCAAAGAAAAATTCCATCGAATGTCAGTGCATTTGATTGGATCGATTGTGATAATCTTAATGTCTCTATTTTGGCCACCAGTATTAATTCTTTAGACAACTTAAAAATATTGACAGGAAAGAGCCATTGGCTCAAATTAAAAGATCAATTATTGGTTTGTGCTTCTAAAAGAATAGAGACCCATGCCCATGAAATTGGATGCTTAAATACATTAAATACAAATTCAGCGAATCCAAAAGTCATGTCAAATAAATTAGCAGAACACATCAAAAAAACGTGTTAGTTTCTAAAAACTATCTTCTCATTGAGTTAAAGAACTCTTCGTTAGTTTTTGTGTCTTTTAATTTTTCTAATAAAAACTCAATGGCTTGAATATCATCCATTGGATGTAGGATTTTTCTTAATATCCAGGCTTTGGTTAAAAACTCTTGTTCAACCATCAATTCTTCTCTTCTTGTTCCAGACCTATTGATATTGATTGCTGGCCAAACACGTTTTTCAGCTACTCGGCGATCTAAGTGTACTTCCATGTTACCTGTGCCTTTAAACTCTTCAAAAATAACTTCATCCATTTTTGAACCTGTTTCGACTAATGCTGTAGCAATAATCGTTAAGCTTCCACCTTCTTCAATATTTCTGGCAGCGCCAAAGAATCTTTTTGGTCTTTGTAATGCGTTGGCATCAACACCTCCTGTTAATACTTTACCTGAGGAAGGTGCCACAGTATTGTAAGCCCTTGCCAGTCGAGTAATTGAATCTAGTAGAATTATGACATCTTGCTTGTGCTCAACTAAACGCTTTGCTCTTTCAATAACCATTTCTGCTACTTGTACATGTCGAGATGCTGGCTCATCAAAAGTTGAGGCAATCACCTCTCCTCTTACCATGCGTTGCATTTCTGTAACTTCCTCAGGTCTTTCATCAATTAATAGAACAAACAATTTCGACTCAGGATTATTCAAAGCAATATTGGTTGCAATATTTTGCATCATTAATGTTTTACCAGCTTTTGGTGGCGAGACAATCAACCCACGCTGGCCTTTACCTATGGGAGAAATCAAATCAATAATTCTGGCTGTTAAATCTTCTTTGGATCCATTGCCTCTTTCCATAATCAATTGATCTTGAGCAAACAAAGGTGTCAGATTTTCAAATAATATCTTTCCTCTGGTATTTTCTGGCGCTTCATAGTTTATGGTTTTGATTTTGAGCATTGCGAAGTAACGTTCAGAATCTTTTGGTGGTCTTATTTTACCTTCAATGGTATCACCAGTTCTTAATCCAAATCTTCTGATTTGGCTGGGTGATACATAGATATCATCTGGTCCAGCTAAATAACTGCCTTCTGGAGATCTTAAAAAACCAAATCCATCAGGAAGTACTTCTAATACACCTCCACCATAGATATCAACGCCCTTTTTGGCCTGTGATTTTAAGATATTAAATATAAGATCTTGTTTTCTTAATCGACCTCTGACTTCAACGCCTGATTCCGATGCAATTTCTGATAATTTATTTGTAGAGTATTGTTTTAATTCTGTTAAATTCATGTTTATATTTGTGAGGTATATTGAATGGTGTTGGTGTGATTTTATGCAAATAAAACACACACGCCTTGATTTCTAAATTAATTAAGTTTTTGGAATAAAGTCTTGAAAGTCAGACTCTAATTGAATATTTGTAAGTTATCATGTTGTCGAGTCTGTCGCAACATAATTATTATTAGATTTGAAAATTTGATAGTTTTTATGGCTTCTTGTATAAAAAAGCACTTTTATAGTTAAAAAGTGCTCATTCATAAGACAAATAAATTTAAGCTGTATGTTTGCTTAACATGTCTACTAATTGACCTTTAGATAAAGCTCCTACATGTTGATCAACAACTTCTCCACCTTTAAATACCATTAAAGTAGGAATGCCTCTAACACCCATTTTAATTGCGGTATCTCTACAAGCTTCGGTATCAACTTTAACCACTTTAACTTGGTCTTTCATTTCATCTGCAACCTCATCTAAGATCGGAGCTATCATGCGACATGGTCCGCACCATTCTGCCCAATAATCTACTAATACAGGAATATCTGCATTCACTTCAGTATCAAAAGTATCATCAGTTGCATGTGTTATATTTTCGCTCATTTTATGGTTCTCCATTTGTTTCAATTTTTATTAAGTGTTTATATTAGGTTGAATAGACCTAATTTCAATGATTATGTTTCATTTTGTTGCTTTAATTTGCGATTCTTTTTCTTTACTTCGTTCCATAGGCGGTCTAGATAATCAAGATCATATGATAGCAATTGAGGATGTTCAGATTTTGCTAACTTTTCTACATCACGAAACCTGTTCTCAAATTTTGTATTCGCATGCCTCATGGCCAATTCTGGATCAACATTTAAATTTCTTGCCAAATTTGTACAGACAAAAAGGACATCGCCTAATTCATCTTTTATGGAATTTTGATCTCCACTTTTTATGGCTTCCTTTAGTTCTTGCAATTCTTCTTGCATTTTTTCAAATACTGGTTCAATGTTAGGCCAATCAAATCCAATAACAGCGGCTCTTTTTGCCAGTTTTACTGCCCTGAGAAGTCCTGGTAAATTTTCTGGAACATCATCTAAAACACTGTTTTTATTTTTTAATTTATTGCTTTCCCATGCTTTATTCTGTTCACTAATTGTGATTTTTGGGTGATTTTTTTCAAACACATGTGGATGTCGATGAATCATTTTGGTATTAATTTTTTCTACCACGTCATAAAAGTTAAACAGATTTTTTTCATCAGCAATTTGGGCATAAAAAACCACTTGAAATAGTAAATCACCTAACTCTTCTTTTAAATGCTCATAATCTCCTTGTTCTATGGTATCAGCTACTTCGTAGGCCTCCTCAATAGTATAACGGGTTAAAGATTCAAAGCTTTGCTCGATATCCCAAGGACAACCCTTTAAGGGATGGCGTAAATGTGCCATGGTTTCTAGCAATTTATTCAGGTGATCATTCATAATTTATGGTGGTAATGTGATAATAAAATGGGCACCTTTCAACATATCATGGTATTGAATGTCAATTTGGCCTTGATAGGATTCAACAATATCATTAACAATGGATAAACCGATTCCATGGCCTTTAACTTTTTCATCGCCACGAACGCCTCTGCCTAACAATTCTTTGCGTTTGTTCTTACTAATACCTGGACCATCATCTGCAATTTCTATGATTAAGCCTGTCCGTTTTCGATTGGACAGTGTTAATGTTTTTATTGTTACCGATATGTGTTGGTCACACCATTTAAAAGCATTTTCTAATAGGTTTCCTAAGAGCTCCATCAAATCTCCGTGCTCTCCAAAAAACTCAGCTCCAGGTGCCACTTGCAAATGTGTTTTGACATTTTTATTGCGATAAAACTTATTAAGAGTCCTTATGATTTGTTCGAGTTTATCTATAACTGGAATGCCGACAGTAAAAGTTCTATGGCCAGCAACGGCTGCACGTTTTAATTGATATTCGACGATGTCATTCATATTTTTAACTTGTTCATTGAGCAAGCTTTTGTTGGCATGCTCTTCACTTTCTAAATCTGAATGCATGATCGCCAATGGTGTTTTTAAACTGTGAGCCAAATCTCCTAATGTTTTTCTTTGTCTATCTAAATTGCCTCTTTCATTTTCTAACAAACGATTAAGATTGGTAGTCAGACCTGCTAATTCTGGAGGATAATCGTCATTAACTTTGTCTATTTTTCCTTGTTCAAGATCAGCTAAATTTTCTGTTAATCTTTTCAGAGGTCTTAAAGACCAGTTCATGATGAGACCCTGAACTCCTAATAAAATGATACTTGTAAATAACAACCAAACCCATAAAGTTTCTTCAAATTCAGCCAATTCACGAAAATAGTTTTTTGCATTTTCAGTGACACTGATGACAAAAGGTATATCTCCTGTTTCAGTCTCAAAAACCAATCCTCTTGTCATTCTGAAATAGTCGTTATTTTGATATTTTAATGGAGCATTAAAAGTTGTTTGATTTATTTCCAAGTTATCTGGATTAGGTAACTCAACGCCAAACATCGAGACTGATTGCCAATTGAAGTTTTCACTTGAAATTTGAGCATAAATACCTGAAACAGGCTGTGTAAGCTTTGGGATTGGCAAAATATCGTTAACAATTAATTGATCATTTTCATCCGTTTCTATGACGGTAATTAAAGCAAAAACGTAGCCTTCCAACCTTTCTTTGACCAAGTCTAGGGTTTTTTCTTGAAAGGCACGATCCATGACCACTCCAATTAAACTTAAAGCCAATATTAATGCCAAAGTTGCTGTAGTTAATAACCTGTTGGTTAACGAAAAACGGCGAAATTTGGAATTAGTCTTCTTCATTTGGACGCATGCGATATCCACGCCCTCTCAAGGTTTCGATTACTTTTTGGGTGGTATCTTTAGATTGAATTTTTCTTCTGAGTCTTCCGACAAAAACCTCTATGACGTTGCTGTCTCTATCATAGTCTTGATGATAAATATGCTCAGTTAATGTACTTTTAGAAACCACTTTACCTTGGTGCATCATTAAATATTCGAGTACTTTGTATTCATAAGAAGTTAAATCAACTATTTTATCGTTTGAGTTTACCTCACCTGTTGCTGTATTTAAGGTAACGTACCCACAAACCAATTCCGGAGTTGAAAAACCTGCAGAGCGCCTAACTAATGCGTTAACTCTTGCCAATAGTTCTGGAAAATGAAATGGCTTGACTAAATAATCATCTGCTCCAGCATCTAATCCCATGACTTTATCTTGCCATGAACCTCGAGCAGTTAATACTAATATCGGATAAGAAACTTCATCATCTCTGAGAGTTTGTATGACCTCCATACCAGAAACTTTGGGCAAACCCAAATCAATTATGGCCAAATCATAATTAAATTCTTTGCCTAAATAAAGTCCATCCTCACCATTATCAGCCGTTTCAACTACAAAACCTTCTTCTTTTAAACGTTTCTCTAACACTTCTCTAAGATTGTCATCATCTTCAATCAGTAATATCTTCATTTCTTTTTTCTGTCTCCATTCTCATTAGATGGGGTTTTTAATCTTTTAGGGTTCGTACGAGTATTGCGGTTATTGCTATTATTTTGTGGACGAGTTCTTTGTGTTCTATTGGAATTAGTCTGCTTGTTATTACTATTTCTGCTATTTCTGCTACTCCTATTATTTAAATTGTTAGGAGTATTTAAATTGTTAGGAGTATTATTTTGAGAATAATTAGGATTAGTGTTGCGATAGTTACTGGATTGATTGTACCTATAATTATCAGTGGTTTGAGTTGAATTTTTCTTGTTAGCTGGTACATGGTAGATTTTAACTCTTCCAGATTCAGTTAACACCTGTATTCTATGAGATTTGACTCCATTTGAAAATTTTGTTGTTGCAGATAAAACTTGCCCTTTGGTTTGTTTTCTAATAGTTTCTGAAGCCTCTTCTAAACTAACAGCTTCATTATTTTTAGCCATTGAAATTTGCACCAATCCAATTAAGATGATGGCTGTTAAAAACTTTAATTTCAAAAATAATATTTTCATAGTTTCCAAGTATAACACAGCAATGTGAATCAATTATGAATTATAGCGCCATTATTATGAGTGATTATGCACAATTAAAGAGCCAATTCTTCTCTCATGGCATTAATGGTTTCTGCATAGTTATCAGATCCAAATATTGCTGAACCAGCAACAAAAGTATCTGCTCCTGCTTGCATAATTTCTTTAATGTTACTGATTTTAACACCACCATCAACCTCCAATCTTATGTCTTTTCCACTCGATTGGATTAATTGCCTTACTTTTGATATTTTATTCAATGTTTCTGGAATAAATTTTTGCCCACCAAACCCTGGATTAACTGACATAAGCAGGATCATATCTAATTTATCCATGACGTGCTCTAATATGTGTAATGGTGTAGCTGGATTTAATACCAAACCAGATTGACAGCCGTGTTCTTTAATCAAACTCAATGTTCGATCAACATGGTCAGAAGCTTCGGGATGAAATGTAATCATACTAGCACCAGCACTGGCAAAGTCTGGAATTATTCTATCAACTGGCTTCACCATCAAATGTACATCTATTGGTGCAGTAATACCATAATTACGTAATGCTTCACATACATTTGGGCCGATAGTTAAGTTGGGAACGTAATGGTTATCCATGACATCAAAATGTACCCAATCTGCACCAGCATCAATAACCGCTTGTGTGTCTTCACCCAAACGTGCAAAATCTGCAGATAAAATAGAAGGTGAAATAATAAATTTTGTCATGTTTTTGCTCGCAATATTATTAATTTTAAGTATTTCTGACTATATGATTATTGTCAATCAATCTTCAGAATCCACGTAATTCTTTTACGTCTTCCCAAGCAGCTTGAATGCTTTGAGTTTTCTTTTTGGCAATTTCGACCATTTCTGGTGGCAAACCTTTAGCTATTAACTTATCAGGATGATGAGAGCTCATTAACTTTTTATAAGCTCGTCTAATAACTGTTTTTGAGTCAGATGGTGATACTCCCAAAACCTCATAAGAGTTCACTTTATGTTGTTTGGGTGGTTGCCATTGCCTTTGTTTTTGTCTGTATTGATTACCTTGCCTTTGTGAGTTTGATTGACTTTTTTGGCCTTTGATATTAAAGCCTCTCATCTTAACTAAAGCCACCAATAGTTGTTGAGGAAATCTTATTCTGGTACAAATATCTTCTAATAAATTCCATTCAGCTTGATTAATACTGCCTTCAGCAATTGCCACCTCAATCAACATCTCTAAAAACATTTGTTTAACAGAAAAAGATCTGCCAGTAGCCCGATTAAACTTATCAATCACAGGGTTGATGTTTGAATTTGATTGTTTGCCTTTATTAAAAAATTGAATGGCAGATTTTCGTTGCACCGAATTGAGTTGCATGTTTTGCATGATCAATTCACATTTTTGAATTTCTTGAGCAGAAACTGTGCCATCTGCTTTGGCTAACTTGCCAATACTGGTAAATAAAGCCTCAAAATAGCTTTCTTGTATTTTAGCTTTATGCGATGGACGGCCCAATATATTTTCAGCTATCCACGTATCGACCGAATAACCAAAATATCCCAGCAGTATCATGCCAATAACACTGCCTGCTTTAAAGCCTATTATCGCACCAATTAATGCACCAATCATATGAATTATATTCCTAAAATGTTATTATCGATTTTTAAATATTTAAATTCGCATATTCTACAGCAAGCATGATAAATTTACCGCTAATTCATAAAGGAAAAGTCAGAGATGTTTACCAAATTGATGATAATAATCTGTTAATGGTTGCCAGCGACAGACTAAGTGCATTTGATGTGGTACTGCCTGACACCATTCCTCAAAAAGGTCAACTATTGACTCAAATATCAAACTTTTGGTTCAATAAGACTGAAGGTATTATTACAAATCATTTAACAAATAAACCAGTGCAAGAAGTCATACCTGATGCCAGCGATGACCTTATCAAAAGAGCTGTTGTTGTAAAAAAGCTTAAAGCATTACCAGTTGAGGCAATAGTCCGTGGCTATATTATTGGTTCTGGCTGGAAAGACTATCAAGAATCTGGTGCAGTTTGCGGCATTGATTTACCTAAAAATTTAAAACAAGCTGAAAAATTTGCAGAACCCATTTTTACACCTTCTTCTAAGGCCAGTGTTGGTGATCATGATGAAAATATCACGTATGAAGAAATGGTAGATAAAGTTGGCGAAAATCTTGCTCATCAAATTAAAGATGTTTCTATTAAGATTTATAAATCGGCAGCAGAACACGCACACAAAAATGGTATCATTATTGCTGATACAAAATTTGAATTTGGTTTAGATACAAACAACAACTTGGTTTTAATGGATGAAATACTTACACCCGACTCTTCAAGATTTTGGAACAAAGAAAAATACCAAGTTGGTACAAGTCCTGAAAGCTATGACAAACAGTTTATTAGAGATTACCTTGAAACACTTGATTGGGATAAGACTGCCCCAGGCCCAAATGTACCATCTGAAATTATTAATGCCACTGCTGAAAAATACCGTGAAGCTTATCAACTTATAACAGGGAGCGAATTCAAATGAGTCAAAACATGCAACAACTGCTTGATGAGTATGCAATCAGTCATCAGAACAAAACCAACAAAAATATTCACTATTTTGCAGTTCCTGTAATATTTTGGTCAATCACAGCTATGTTATGGGTGGTCAAAATTCCACAATTTGAAAACTTAGCTATCGTTGCAACAGGATTGATGAGTATTTATTATCTAAGTAAAGATATTAAGATTGCTATTCAAATGATTATATTTAGCATCTTGTGTCTGGTTATCAATGCTGTTTTAGAAAAGCAAGGTTTACCACTGCTCTATTTGGCGATTGGTCTGTTTGTAATGGCGTGGGTATTTCAATTCATAGGGCATAAAATAGAAGGTAAAAAGCCTTCTTTTTTTAAAGATCTGCAATTCTTACTTATTGGCCCTGCATGGATTGTACAAGAATTTTTTAGTAAAAAATCTTAATTAATTATCTCTATGTCTGATTATCACAAGGGACTGGCTGCAGGTCTTTTTTGTTTTATATTTTGGGGTTTTGCCCCCATTTATTTTAAACTCATTCAAACGGTACCCGCTCTAACAATAATCGCACATAGAATCATATGGGGTGCTTTATTTTTATTAATATTCCTAGCCATACGTGAACGAAAAAAACTATTCAAGGCGCTTCATGTTTCCTATAAACAACTGATTTTTTTATTTATTAGTGGTTTATTGGTTTCAAGTAATTGGTTGATGTTTGTTTGGGCTGTTACTCAAGATCAAATCTTAGCAACATCAATGGGATATTTCATTAATCCATTAGTTAATATATTTTTAGGCCTATTATTTTTACGTGAAAGACTCACTGTTCAACAAACCATTGCATTAATTATAGCATCTACCTCCACATTATTTTTAGGAATTTATTTGGGTCAACCTCCTTGGATTGCCTTATTTTTAGCCTTTACTTTTGGATTATATGGATTGGTTAGAAAAAAATTAGATGTCAAACCATTAGTAGGATTATTATGGGAAACACTATTACTTTTTATCCCTGCTGTATTTTATTTAATTTATTTTAGTCCTGAATTTGAATACTCAGGAACAAATAACAACTTATACTTTTTATTAGTTCTGTCAGGATTGGTCACAGTATTGCCTTTAATAGGGTTTAATTATGCAGCAAAAAAATTACCTCTGACTTTGGTTGGTTTTCTTCAATACATTGCTCCCAGTATCAGCTTTTTCATTGCAGTTTATTACTATGGTGAAACATTTAGTCTAGGATACAAAATCGCTTTTTCAGGAATTTGGCTCTCATTAGTCATTGTAAGCTTATCTTCCTTCAAAAAGTCAAAATTGATTTAATGCTTAGTGTCCTGCCTTATATCTATGCTGCTGGAGCAGCTCAAGCTTTTATCTTAGCCATTGCATTGTGGACGAAAAAAGTAAATGTATTAAGCAATAAAGTATTAGCTATTTGGTTGCTCTGTCTATGTTTTGATTTATCAATTAAAACTTTGTTTTTAGGTAACAATGGTAAAAATATTAATTTTACTTATTATTTGATTCAATTTTTCCCATTTTTATATGCCAGTTTTTTCTATATTTATGTAAGAACCCTTACATTAAATCAAAAACTGAACTTAAAGGATACCTTACATTTTTTGGCATTTATCATTTTCTTAACCCTTAATTTTCCTGCTATATTTGGAATTTCGGAAAGTCGCCCTGTGGGTTTACAGTATTTTAATAGTGTATTATATGCGTCAAGTATTTCTTATGTCACTGCTGGCTTAGTCTTAATCTTTAAATACCGAAAAAACCTTCTATCACAGCAAGTAGATATAAAAAAAATCAACTTAAATTGGTTAATGTTAATGGGTTACTCACAAATCATTATTTGGCTAATTGCCGTTAGCCAGTGGTTGATCCCTATTAAAGAATATAATGAATGGACTATTTACATTGCAGTTTCAGCTTGGATTTTATTGATGGGCTACCTTAGTCATTCTCAACAAACGATTTATCCGTTAGTGTCATTAAAATCTCCAGAAACCATTAAAAGTGACGAGCGCTTTGACAAAGTTAAAGAACAAATAGACACATTAGTTACCATCGATCTCATTCATTTAAAGCCAAATTTATCGATTGGACAATTATCAAAAACATCTGGATATCCTGAATATTTAATATCCCTTTATATTAATCGAGTTCATGGCGTGAATTTTTATGATTTTATTAATAAATTACGAATAAATCATGCCAAATCTTTATTAACTTCCAAACCCAAAACAACTATAATAGATGTGGCTTATGCTTGTGGTTATAATTCAAAATCTACTTTTAATGCGGCATTTAAAAAACACACCAATCAAACCCCAAGTCAATTTAGGCATTTACACCAATAGACTTAGGTTGACTTTTATAAATTATTATCTCAATTATAAAAACATTGATTAACCAACATAACCAAGCAGTAGGAACATAGACTGTCAAAAATGGTAAATGAAAATATCCCAATCCCAAACCAAGAAAAATCCTTAATGTTATAGCAGCAGAAGTAAAAGCAATACTTCTGTAAATCCAT
>JBGCFT010000047.1:0-19282 GCA_045107085.1 Marinicellaceae bacterium
GTATTTATGAGGATCGTGAAAATAGCCGTTATAAACCAACTCGGCCCAACGTGCAGCAATTATGTGATTAAATTGATTTTGAAATTTTGAATTAACTGTATCTTGTAAAGCTTGATGTGCCATCAATAACCCATCAATAGCTGGACATTCAAATACAATTCTGCCTTTTAACCCAATGCTCACATCTCCCGTATAAATGTGCCGTCCTACTCCATACTCTGCCAGTAGTTGATTCAGTTGATCAATAATTTTGGGGCCTTTCATGTGTTCACCATCAACACTAACAGCTTGCCCATTTTGAAAACCAATTTTAATAGACAGTGATTCTTTCGGCCAATATGGCCTCTGTTTCACCCATGTATAGGAAGATTCATCAGGTTCTGCAAACCCATCAATTTTACCTCCTGATATTGTTACACCTAACATGTTCTCGTTAATAGAATAAGATTTATGCTGCGCAGCAACTTTGATGCCTGCTTTTGATAACTGCTCAATTTCATAATCACGCACAGCACTGACTTGGGATTGCAAATCCCTTATTGGTGCTATTATTTTATAATTTCCAATGCTTTTTACGGTTTGATCAAACCTGAATTGGTCATTTCCCATAGCGGTACAACCATGCGCAAATAAGTTGGTTTTTAATTCATCACAGAGTTCCAAACACTTTTGCACAATCATATACCGATCTGAACACAACAAGGGATATTCATTGTTCATACGTGCATGTGACCAGATCAATGGTGTCACAAATTCATCCCAAATGGCTTGTTGAATGTCAAAAGTATGGTGTTTTGTAGCGCCTAATTGTATCGCTTTTGATTGAATCGATTGAACTTCTTCTTTATCAACCCCGCCAGCATTAACAAAAACTGAATGCACTTCATAGCCTTCATTAACTAAGTGATACAAACAAAATGTTGTGTCTAATCCACCTGAAAAAGCCAATACTATTTTTTTTGTCATGACTTTACTCCCTGCTGATTAAATAATTGCATAAGCATGGCTTTTTGAGTATGCAATCTATTTTCTGCTTCTTCTACAGCCACACAATAATCAGCATCCATAACCGCATCGGTGGCTTTAATATTTCTTCTCAACGGCAGACAATGACTAAACTTTGCTTTATTGGTCAATGACATTTTATATTGATCTACCATAAAGTGATGGTATTTGCGTCTTTGAATCGACTCAGCCTCAATGTCTCCATAAAATGGCAAAGCCCCCCATGATTTAGCATAAACAAAATCTGCATCTTTATAGGCTGATTCAATATCATGACTGATGGTAAATGTAGCACCATTTTCATGACAGTTTTTTTGAGCTAATTCAATGTACTTTTGATCTAGAATATAGTCCTTACTGGGACATAATAAGGTAACATCCATTCCAAATTTAGAACTAATAGAGATTCCAGAATTTGCCACAGCTGTATTCAGTGGTTTTGGATGATAGGTCCAAGTCATCAGAAACTTTTTGTTTTTAACGGCGCCCAGGTGATTCTTGATTGTCATCATCAATGCCAATTCTTGGCACGGGTGCACAATGGTTTCCATGTTAATAATTGGAACACTGGCATATTTTGCAAAGGACTTTATAACTAAATCTTGTTTGTCAATTTGCCAATCAACAAATTTTGGAAAAGCCCGAATGGCGATGCCATCGACATAAGTTGATAATACTGCTGCGACTTCTTTGATGTGTTCTTCACTGTCACCATCCATAACAGTGCCCTCTTCAAACTCGATGCCCCACGCATCTTTGCCTGGTTGTAATATCACTGCCATACCGCCCATTTGCTGAATACCCACTTCAAAAGATGTTCTTGTTCGCATTGAAGGATTCAGAAACAACAAAGCAAAAGATTTATTTTTTAAGGATGAATTAATCGGATTTTGCTTTAATTGATTGGCATCTATTAAAAGCTGAGCAATTTCAGCTTGACTCCAATTTTCTGTGTTGATAAAGTTTTTATGCATTTCTTAGCTCCCATGTTAAATTATTCATTTGACTTAGCCAGAAACGAAAAAACCTGGCTTTTGCCAGGTTTTTTAAAGAATTTGTTTGTTTTAGTTTATTTTACAATTTATATCACAATATCTCACAACCCGGCATATGAATGCTTCGGCGTAAGCGGCGCACAATAACACAAGCAATGTTTGCTTTTTGATTTGATCCTGTGTGCTTTGATGCTGTATTCATTTGTTATATATTTAAAATAGTTGCTGAAACTTTAACAAGGTAGTGATCATCTCACAAGCTTAAATGATGATTTTTTTTAATATATTAATATATTTTTAAAAAAAATCAAAAAAGAGTGACATCTCTCTAAAGTTTTTTTATTTTTACTAATAAATATAGACTGCCAAAACATGATTTAATGATTTCAAGCTTCTATTAACCACTGATTTTTTCTTTATTGATGAATGTTAATTTTATGTAATTTAAGGTACAATCAGGATGAGTGAATTAATCAAGCGAGAAGAACTATCTATGAATAAACGAATCATTTCGGCAATTATATTGCTATTGCTACCAATTTTAAGCTTTGCAAGTATTGACGAATCTATCAATAATGCTGTAGCACCCGTATCTGCTTTTCTTTTTAAATATATTTTTTATCCAATTCCCATTCCTTTTACAGGGCAATCAATGCCTTTTATTTTGGCATGGTTAATAGTAGCGGCAACTTTTTTTACTTTCTATTTCAAATTTGTCAATCTACGGTCTTTTAAAATTGGCTATAAGCTTATCAGAGGAAAATATGACCAATCTGATGCACCAGGTGAAGTGACACATTTTCAAGCGTTATCGACTGCCGTATCAGGTACTGTAGGCTTAGGAAATATAGCAGGTGTAGCAACAGCAGTAAGTTTAGGTGGAGCTGGCGCAACATTTTGGATGATTGTGGCAGGCTTCATTGGCATGACCAGTAAGTTTGTTGAATGTACGCTTGGTGTTAAATACCGCGATATAGAAGCTGATGGGACTGTTCATGGTGGACCCATGCGATACCTTTCCAAAGGATTTGCTGAACGTGGCTTAGGAGGATTAGGTAAAGTATTGGCTGTGTTCTTTGCAATCATGTGTATTGGCGCCTCTTGGGGTGGTGGTAACATGTATCAAGTCAACCAATCATTGGCTCAAGTAGTTGTCATGACGGGCGGCGAAGGCAGTTTCTTTGATAACAATGGCTGGGTATTTGGTGTTCTGGTAGCAATTTTCGTTGCCATATCAATTTTGGGCGGTATTAAAAGCATTGTTAAAGTGACTTCAAGATTGGTTCCATTTATGGGATTAATTTATATCATAACCAGTTTATTTATCATTTTAGTTAATTATGCCAACATTCCTGCCGCTTTTTCAATGATTATTGATGGTGCATTTAATGCCGAAGCTGGACTTGGTGGTTTAGTCGGTGTGTTAATTGTTGGCTTTCAAAGGGCTGGGTTTTCTAATGAAGCCGGTATCGGTTCTGCTGCAATTGCCCATTCTGCTGTTAAAACAAATCATCCTGTGACAGAAGGACTCGTGGCATTATACGAGCCATTTATTGATACCGTGGTTATATGTACTATGACCGCTTTAGTTATTATTATTAGTGGTGTTGATGGAGTGGGTGTCGGCGCTAGCGGTGAAGGCCTAAAAGGCATTGCTTTAACATCTGCTGCATTCGAAACTGGTATCTCATGGTTCCCATATGTATTAACATTTGCTGCTGTATTATTTGCCTTCTCAACTATGATTTCATGGTCTTATTATGGCATGCGTGCTTGGACGTATTTATTCGGACACGGGACTACTCAAGAAAATTCATATAAAATATTATTCTTAATCTTTATAGTCATTGGATCAGCTGTTAATTTAGGCGCAGTCCTTGATTTCTCAGATGCGATGTTATTTGCAATGGCACTTCCTAATATCGTAGCCTTGTACTTTCTTGCTCCTGTAGTTAAACGCGAGTTAAATTCTTTCATGGCTAAAATCAAGTCTGGAGAAATTGTAGAAAACCCGTAACTGGTTAAGCTTAAACTATAAAAATGGCTCCATTGGAGCCTTTTTTATATCTCTTGTAAAAAATTTTCAACAGATAATTCTTTTTCTGTTATTAGCGTTTCCTGAAATATAATATTTTCTTTTTTTAACAATTTTAAAAGGGGTTGATAGATTTCTTTGGTCACAGGTAAAACCACACCTTTTGATTGGATAGTTCTATCGGCGATTAATTCAGCTGCCATGGCTACAGGATAGCCTACTGTTTTTGCCATAGCACTGTATCCGTTTGGGTTGCCCATTTCTTTTAGAACTGATGAAATGAAATAGCGACTGCCATCAGATTTTTTAATGACAAATTTGTGTTGCAATACCACCATGTCTTTCTCATTATTTTTGTATTGTAATTTTTTCAGTAATAAATCACACAAACAATCCAAGGGTGGCTTATTCGGAGTGACATATTCAGAACCTGAAAAACAACCCAACCAATGCAATGCTTGAAAAGAAATTGGACTGATTTTTTCTTCAATATCCGTTAATTGCTGGCTATCATTTAAATTCAAAATATATTCTTTCCATGAGAGGTTTTCATGAGTTTCAAATCCTGTTTCTTGCATTAAACCTAAATCTTTTATGGCCTGAAAATAATGACAAAAGCCAGCATAGCGGAGTGTTCCTCGAATAATATCATGGGCTGACTGGATGCCATAAATGTCTTTATAATTAATTGAATTTCGATTCGGATAACACTCTAGCTCTAAACCATCAATTTCAATGGCATTTGCCCAAGTCATTAAATCTCTGCCATTTATTTTGATTTCTTGATTATTATGTTGGTAAACAGCATCATTTTGTAATACTTTAATCGCACCTTTGGGTTCCCATGAAAATTTATAACCCAATGGATTATCATTATCTTCTGCGGCAGGAATACCACCACACCAAGAGACAAATGATTCAATGGTCTCTCCTTTTGCTTGTACTTTGTCTATAATTTCCATAGCAGCCAAGTGATCTATACCAGGATCTAAACCGATCTCATTAAGTATACAAATACCTGCCTTTTTAGCTTTTTCATGTAAATTTTTCATTGCTGGGGTTTCATAACTGGCGGTCACTAAATGTGTTTTTTGTAAAATACACACTTCAGCAATCAATTGATGCATGGATGCCGGCACTAAACTTAAAACCACATCAAAGTCTTGAATTAATTCTCTGAGTGCTTTTTTGTTGGTGACATCAATTGACTCACAAGAAACAGAATTAAATTTAGAGGACAGTTGCTGCGTTTCAGACCAATCAAAACCAGCAATAGTCATGAGATTATTAGAATTACGGTATAAATATTCCAATGCAGGTTCAGCCACAAAGCCAGAACCCAGTATTAAAAATTTCGACATTATCTGTTCTCTTTTGATATGATGATCTATCTTAACAATTCATGAGCACTTTCCTATGGAAAACTTAGGATTTATTTCAATCATTCCTGTTCTCATTACTCTGGCCATTGCGGTATGGACACGTAATGTTATTTTAGGTTTATTTAGTGGAATATTTGTAGGCGTTGTGATTTTACATGGACCCAATCCATTTACCACAATGAGCATCATGATAGAAGAGTATGTTTTGATTCAAATGACCAAGAGTTCTAATGCAGGCATGTTAATTTTAATGTCTCTTATTGGAGGATTGGTTGGTTTGATGGAAAAATCAGGTGGAGCTGCAGCTTTTGCAGGGATGGTGGTAAAATTTATCACAAGTAAAGTAAAAGCTAAACTTTCAGCTTGGTCATCTGGTACTCTGCTGTTTTTTACGGATGCAGGAACACCACTTATTGTTGGTCCATTGTTTAGACCTATTATGGATGGATTAAAAATATCACGGGTTAAATTGGCTTGGATAATTGATTCAACTGCATCTCCAGTAGCCGTTTTAATTCCCTTCATTGGTTGGGGATTGTATTCACAAGGATTAATTGCCCAAGAATATACTGAATTGAATATCAGTGAAAATGCATTCACAACCTATGTTAAAGCCATACCTTTTCAATTTTATTCACTGATGGCGGTCATTATGGTTCCGATGGTGATCTTATTAAAGTCAGATTTTGGCCCCATGAAAAAAGCTGAATCTAATTGTGAAAAGGGGATTAAACTCGAATCTTCCACGAAAGAAAAAACATCTGACAAAGCTGAAAGCTACACAGATTTAATTTCTGATAAAGCACGACCAAGTATGGTTTGGTTGCCTTTATCTGTCATGATGCTTGTCTTATTTGGCATGTTAATTCCGCAAGGATTTCCTTTCGATATCGCTAATATTCCATCCAATGCTTTTCGGTCATCTTTATCTACAGGTTATATATTTGCCGCGGCCTCGCTTATATATTTAATGTCAAGATATGGTATTAAATCTTTAGCCGCTGGTTTTACACTCTATTTAAAAGGAATGAGTGGTATGGTGAGTATACTTATTATTTTGATTTTAGCTTGGTCATTAGGTGCCATTGGCAAAGATTTAGGATCTGCCAACTATATTGTCTCATTGGCAGATGGATCTTTCCCTTCGTACCTAATACCAGCCATAGCTTTTTTAGTGGGTGGCATTATTTCTTTTGCCACAGGATCATCATGGGGAACCTATGCCATTTTGTTTCCATTAATCATTCCTATGGCTTATCAATTTGATGCGCCCATGTATGTTTGCATTGGTGCTGTTCTCTCAGGAGGTTTATTTGGAGACCATTGCTCGCCTATTTCAGATACAACCATACTTTCTGCTACTGGAGCAGGATGTACCCAATTAGATCATGTCAAAACGCAATTGCCTTATGCGCTTTTCAACGGTGTTTGCAGCGTTATTGCCTTTATTTTTGCTGGAGTAACGGCTAGTCTTTGGGGACTCAGCATTGGCATAGGTTTGATGTTTATTGGCTTATTTTATATAAGCAGGGTAAATAAGCGTTCTCAGTAACTTTTTTATAGTCATAAAATCAAGTATTAATGCAATTGTAGTTGTCGTTTTTTCTCTAAAAACTCCAAAAACAACATCATGAATTGTGTTATAATTTTAGGGCATTAAATATTGGACTAATATTTAATTAAAATCATTAAAGTAGAGGACAAAATCATGAAATTAAAAAATACACTTTCATGCTACAATCAACTGTTCAAGAAAACACTCTTGATAGGTGCATTAGGCATGATGTTCAACTCACAATCTATGGCAGGAACACCCAGCAGTACACCGGGATTAATGAATCCTGTTGAGGTGATGTATCCAGAAACATCTGTTCCAACAGTTTCTGCCAGTTCTATGGCTGACATGGCCTATATGAATGGCTATTTGCATGCCAGAGATAGATTATTCCAAATGGATTATACACGCAGATTAGCAAGCGGTACGGTTTCTGAATTAGTCGGTCCTGCTGGAATCAGCACAGATGTAGAACTCAGAACCATTGGATTTGATCGAGCGGCATTTAGATCTTATGAGAAAGCCTCAGATGAATCTAAAGTCATATTACAGGCTTATGCCAATGGTGTTAATGCTTATTTAGATAACAATGCATTACCTATTGAATATGCTGGATTAGAAATTACCGTTGCAAAACCATGGTCTCCCATAGATTCTTTGGCCATAGCTAAACTGATCTCTTTTCAACTATCAAATGATTTACAAGAAATAGATCAAACCATCGCTTTGGGCACTATGCAACAAGTCGGTGCATTAGCAGGGTTTGATGGCACGGCATTATTTCTAGAAGATTTATACCGAGCAGCTCCACCAGATGACAGAGTCAGTGTGCCTGGATTTTTAGAATCAATTGGTGGAACAGTCCTGAGTAATAATAGTACTGAAAACTTTAGTTCAAGTTCGATCAAAACTATTTCTCAAGTTGATATTGATTTGGCTAAAAATATATCTGAAAAGTGGAACAGTTCGGCTGATCTTAAAAAGTTTAAGAATGACGGCAACAAAGATAAGGGTTCCAATGTTTGGGCAGTTTCAGGTGAAAATACGGTCAGTGGTTATCCTTTGGTCGCCAATGATCCGCATCTATCACTTGATTATCCCTCTGTTTTTTATCCCGTTCATTTGCATGTAGAAAATGAAAATGGTGTTGAGTTAAATGTTGCTGGCGTCGGTTTTCCGGGTGCTCCAGTTGTAGCCCAAGGGTGTAATCCTCGATTATGCTGGGGAAGTACTGTTCATCCTGTGGATGAAACTGATTTTTATTTTGAAGATGTTAAAACCAATTTATTTGGATTGCCTACTCATACGATTTATAAAGGCGAAGAAGAGCCCATTCAATGGTTGTTCCAATTCTATAATGCCAATATTATTGGTGATGGCATCATGAATAATATAGAAGACCAAAATGTGGCTTATAATGGCGGTGGTATCACTTTCATCGTTCCACGTAGAAATAATGGTCCAATTCTCAGTATTGATTCAGCTGCCTCAAGAGCTGTGAGTATGCAATATACTGGTTTTAGTCCGACTCAAGAAATTCAAGCTTTTTTCGATATGGCAAGAGCCGATGATATTTATGAATTTCGTCAAGCTTTAACCAATTTTGATGTCGGCTCACAAAACTTTGGTGTAGCAGATATTGATGGCAACATTGCTTATTACACCGGCGTTGAAGTGCCCATTCGTGAAGATTTACAAACTTTGATGGCACCAGATGGCGTTCCCCCAATGTTTATTCGTGATGGAACAGGTGAATTTATGAATGAATGGATGCCGGTCACTAATCCACAAGTGAACCAAGCAGAAAATCATGAAATTATTCCAGAAGCAGAAATGCCCTATTGGGAAAACCCTGCTCAAGGATGGTTCGCTAATGCTAACAATGATCCAATAGGCGTTTCATTAGATAATAATGTTCTCAATCAAATTAGACCTGCAGGTGGATTATATTACCTTTCACAAGGTGGATATTCTACTTATCGTATGGGTCGATTAGATCGTTTAATGAGTGCTGCAGTGGCTGATGGTGGAAAAGTAGATGCCACAGACATGAAAGCTTGGCAAGCCAATACTCAAGCGATGGATGCTGAATTGCTTATGCCGTACATAGCTAATGCGTTTACTAGAGCATCAAGTGATGGAGCATGGCCAGGAATACAGCAGTTTTTAGCTGACCCAAGAGCCACTGCAACTTTAGCAGCCTTCACTTCTTGGGATTATTCTATGCCAACAGGGCTAGCAGAGGGATATGATCCATTTGAAAATCCGTTTGCACTGAGTGAACCATCGGATGCTGAAATTAATAATTCTGTTGCCGCTACAATCTATGCTACTTGGAGATCAATGGCAGTTCAAAACACCATAGATGCCACAATAGCAGGCGTTGATGCTGCAATCGGACAAGATGTTTTATCACCTCATATTCCAGGCAGTAAATTTGGGTTCAATGCCTTTAAAAACTTACTGGATAATTTTGATACAGCACAAGGAGTCGGCGCGTCAGGAATTAACTTTTTTACCAACCCAGAAGCACCCACTCCAGAAGATGCCAGAGATTTTATTATTCTTGCTAGCTTAAAACAAGCACTTGACCTATTGGCAAGTGATGAATTCGCTCCAGCATTCAATAATTCAAACAATATAATGGATTACCGTTGGGGCAAACTCCACCGTATTTCATTTGATCACCCTTTAGGTGCCAGCTTATCTGTACCCAATGGCTTATTTGGATTCAGTACTGTTGAAGGACTTAATGGCATATCACGTTCTGGTGGTTATCAAGTACTCGATGCCTCAAGCCACAGTATTCGAGCTGATGGTTTAGATGAATTTATGTTTGCCTCAGGTCCAGCCAGAAGGTTTGTTGGTTTAATGACACCCACTGGTCCAGTTATAGATCAAGTCATACCTGGTGGTCAAAGTGGTGATATTACAACCGAAGTTCTTTATGTGAACCAACTATTTTCATGGTTAGTAAATTCTTACTTGCCACTTTTCGTTGACATAGATTTAATTGATGCCATTGCGGTAGCAAGAGAAACATACTCTCCTGTCACCGATTAAATCATTCATATAGGAAATTTAAAAGCCGCAATCTTGAAAATGATTGCGGCTTTTTTTTAAACTATCATCAATCAATAAGCCCATTATCGCCATTCTTTATTCTTTATTCTTTTAACTTGTTACTAAATTTGTTCTGACTTCGATCTTATTATGAAGGGTTCTATGCACGGGACACTTATCGGCTATAATCAACAAACGATTGATGTCTTCTTGTGTGAGATCTCCAACAAAGCTCATTTTTCTTTCAATGACATCAATGTTTTTATTAGACTTATCACACTCTTTACAATCCTCAAGGTGTTCACGGTTATGTGACAGATTTACAACAACATTTTGCAGGGGTATTTTCTTTAGATTAGCATACATACGGATTGTCATAACCGTACAGGTACCTAAAGCTGCTAACAAATGTTCATAAGGATCAGCTCCTAAGTTATTGCCGCCAACGTTCAAAGGTTCATCTGCTTGCCATTGGTGAGAATCAGTCTGAACATCACAAGTAAATTTATGGTTTATTTCTGTTACTTCCACGTGACCCTTTGCCACCTTTTTTCTTGCTGGCAAAGTATATTGATTCAAACTATCTTCCGGAAGAAAACGAATGGACCAAGCCGCAACTATATCGGCTACATAGTTTGCATCAGCCTTTTTAGTCAGTAAATGATCAGCAGAATCTAAACTGACAAAACTTTTGGGATGTTTTGCCAACTTATATATTTTCTCTGCCTCATCAATTGCCACAATGGTATCCAAGGGGGAATGCATCACTAATAAAGCCTTATTGAGTTGAGAAATATGTGTGTTATCTTGATCGGAAATATCATCTATGAATTGTTTTTGAATGGTAAATTCACGACCAGCCAAGTCTACTTGAGCTTGACCATTTTGTTTTATTTCATCGATCGAACAACTAAACAGATGAGCAATATGATCAGCATTTGCTGGAGCAGCAATACTCACTATCGCTTGACATTCCTTAACATAATTGGCAGCCTTTAATACAGCAGCTCCTCCTAAAGAATGACCTATCAAAATACTGGGCGCATCGTACTTTTCCCGCAAAAAGTCGGCAGCGGCAACCAAATCTTTCACATTTGATGTAAAATTTGAATTTTCAAAATCTCCATCACTATTTCCCAATCCAGTAAAATCAAAGCGCAAGACAGCAAAGCCATGTTTTACCAGAGCTTGTGCAATTCGTGAGGCTGCAGCAATGTCTTTTCCACAAGTAAAACAATGCGCAAAAAGCACATAAGCTTTTGGGGTAAATGCAGGTGACTCTAGTAAACCTGCCAACTCATGGCTGTGGCCTTTGAAAGTAATTTTTTGTCTGACATTTTTCATAATAGCATCCGGTTAATTTATAAATTATAGCATTTCAAAAGAACAAATTGCATAGGATTGTATTACAAATTTTAATATGCCTTTCTGCAAAATAACACCGTTTTTAATAAAAAATAGCCTTAGAAAGTGAGCCAATATCTTATCAAAGTAGCATTTATCAACAGAATTATCACCTAAAAGTGACAGTTAATTAATCTATTTGTTAACATTGTAAAATTAACAAAATAGAAATCATAAAATGCCATCAACCCCTTCTCTGGATACATACAAAAGGAATTTTTCAGAAACAGATTTTACTTATCTTGAAAGACATTATTCCAGAATATGCCAAACCAGAAAAATGATATTATCGGGCTTAGATGGAACTCAACTTGATGTCATTGATATAGGTGCCCACTGGCTACATCAAACCCTATTATATGCCATGGATGGTCATAATGTTACAGCAGCAGATTTACATATATCAATGAACGAACCCAGTATTAAAAAACTGGCAAAAAAGAATCATATAAAAACACATTCATATTCTGATTTGAGTTGTTTGTCAGCATTTGATGGTTTGCAATCAAATGCTTTTGATTTAATTTTGTTTACAGAAATTATAGAACACATAACATTCAATCCTGTTGATATGTGGGAAAATCTGTATCGTATTTTAAAACCAGGAGGTAAAATCATTGTCACCACTCCAAATTATTACTACCTTGGTCAAACTCTCAAACGTATGATTAGGGTATTTAAGCGCATGGGAGGAGGCATCAATGTCCATGATATTTTGAAATTAAAGACCATGGGACCACACTGGAAGGAATACTCATCACAAGAACTGAAACTGTACTTTCAAATGTTATCAAGAGATTTTGTCATTAAAAAAATGCAGTACACAATCAGTCCAAAAAACAATCAACCAACAATGTCTTTTAAAAGAAGTTTGATTCAGAATACAGAAAAAATAGTGCCTATTTTTAGAAGTGGTTTATATGTGGAGATATTATTACCAGAAAAAAATCATGGCATTGAAATCACACCTGGCTGGTAAAGACAAACAATTTTATCAATGGAAAATAAAACATGAGCTCAACTATTATTACATACCAATTAAACCAATCGGTTTTAACCATCACTATTGATGATGGCAATCGAAATGTTGTTTCACCTAACATGCTTCAGCAATTAAATTCAGCATTAGATTATGCTGAAAAAAATAATGCCGTGGTTGTATTAACCGGTCGAGACGATGTTTTTTGTGCGGGATTTGATTTAAATATTCTGAGAAAAGGCATAACTGATGCCTTTAAAATGATCACAGGTGGTTTCAAATTAGCCCATCGATTATTGGCATTTCCAACACCAGTCATCATCGCATGCAATGGCCACGCTATGGCCATGGGTGCGTTTATTTTATTGTCAGCTGATTATAGAATTGGTGCCGAAGGCACTTATAATATTACGACCAATGAGGTCGCCATTGGCTTAACTATGCCCAAAGCTGGAATCGAAATTAATAGACAAAGACTCAATCCTGCCCACTACACACGTGTCACAATGTTGTCAGAATATTATCATCCACAAAATGCAATTGAACCTGGATTCTTAGATAAAGTCGTTGCCTATGAAGACGTCTTGAATCAGGCCAATAAATTGGCAGTTGAATACACCAAACTTGATATGAAAGCACACCGTGAAACGAAAATGCGGGCACGTAAACAAATATTAAAATCTATTAAACGGGGTATATTTACAGATAAGTTAAGCTTTATATGGATGGGCATTAAAAGAGCGTTAGGAAAGTAATACCTTCAATAACCTACCTCAATAAAAAAACCTTGTATGATTAAATAACTGTTTATTAATCATACAAGGTTTTTAATTTTCTAATTAAATTTAATCGTTCGCTGCTTCAAAAGAAGAATTAAAAATAAGGTCTGTAAAAGGCACTTCATTGTAACCTACGATACACACATCATCTAAAGTCCAACCTCCAAATTCTAATCCACCATCACTGGCCAACTCAAAACGCAATTGAACGACATTATCTACTATTGCTGAAGACAAATTGACATCTCTAAAAGTCCACTCTCTATCTTGGTGCTGAACATCACCACTGCCATTATTATCACTGGCAAAGTTAGTCCACACTAAAGTATCATTAGCATAAATAGATGCTTGATCATAAATGCCATCTTCAACATTTAACCAGCGCTGATATTGAAGTCGAACCACTTGATAACCTCTGACATCAATCATTGGACCTGTAGTTTCATTGACTATATCAGACTGATACAACCCATTAAATCCATCCGCTCCTAAATCGTTTCCATAAACAAAAGTCCCTGTGTAAGCTTCAGTAGGATCATTATTTGCACCTGTTCCATTTGGCACTGCCCATTCCCAATCATCAGCACCATCTTGAACTGTTCCTGAAACAAGCGAATGTGTCCAACCAGCATCAGCTGGATCTGTATCAAAATTAGTACAACTGATAATTTGCCCTACTCCATTAAATTTCTCATACCAAGGATCAGCTCTATTATTGGGTTGTGCATCACTGCCTCCATTTGAATAGGAAACAACAACCCGATACTGAACAACTGTTCCTAGAGTATCTAGTGGAATGGTTGCTTTGTAGATGTTATTTTCCTCAATCATCGGAATACTGCCGTTTTGATTGGTATCATCCTTGTTTTGCCATTCAAGATTCATTTCACTCACCGAGTTACCACAACCAAAGGCATCTTCAGATGAGACAGACACTTCAAAATCATCAACGTTTATTTTACCAAATAGAGGGTTTTCTATATTTCCAGTTAATCCATGTGTTTGAAATATTTCCTCAATAAAGCAAAAATTAGGCGTGCCATTTGATAAATCACCATCATCATCGTCTTCCACTAAAACTTCAACAAATGAAGACGGCATATCAACAGCACGCTGTAAAGTGGCATAGAAAAAACGCTCAGTTAAGGCAACACCTTCTTCTTGGCCAAGTTCAACAATCAATGCTTTACGTAAATCCCAAAATGTACCTGAATATATCAAACCATTGTTATGCACACTGCCGTTTAAATCATCTGGATAAACCCTTTCAGTTCCAACTGGATCAATCTCACGTAAACTATCACCATTTAAAGAAAAGCCTGGCGCTAAACTGGGGTCATTGGTGACAGTTGCTGAGAGAAAATCACCGACTCCTTCTCCCATTCCGCCTTCATAAGCACCGACTCCAGGAATGATAGATTGTTGATGAAAAGAATGTCCAAATTCATGATAAACGACATCTGTTAGACGCGCTGTATTATTGCAGCCTCCGCCTTGTCTATAGAAAAATATGGCATTGCCATTTGATACAGCATTACAAGAATCATCAATATTGACTGTTACAGGGATAACTTGGTCTAACCAATTTAAATTCGGGTTCCATGGTCGAACATATTCTTTAATCAAATTAGCATGGACAAAAGCGGTAATTTGCGCATCCACAAATTCAGTTGATGAGTCAGACCAGGTAAAAATGCCTGCATCATTTATTTGAAAATTGCTTGAAGCTGATGGACCAGCTTCTGACGTGACAGAAACAAATGGACCCGTCATTGTTGTATCAACTGATGCTGCCGATGAACCATCCCATGTAAATTGCCCCATGACATCTGTTGTTGTATTGGTATCATTCACCACAAGATTTGCATGAGAGGCTGGATAATCTGCATAGATTCCACCAGGCCAACGAACAGGTGTATTATAAACAGCCTGACCAGAAAAAGAGCCAAACATTAAACGCTGATGACGTGTGACAGGTATACCTGTATTTGCATCAACAAAAACCTGCCATTCTCCTATTGGTTTATTGGACTTAATCATAACACTCCGAACGGTAAAATATTCAATATCATTCATTCTTTTACCAGATCCTACTAAAGGTAAAATCATGAGTTCTGAAGCAGAGCTTATTTGTTTTGCTAGAGGATCTACATCAGCTTTTATCCAATCAAGTGCTTTAGTTTCAATAAGATGCTTTGAAGCTAAAGTTTGATTTGAGACTTCGATCATCGGCATTGCCTCTGAAGCCATGGCGATTAATCGATCAAACTTGTAACGAAAACTCAACTGCCCAGTATGGACTTTAATGCCATTGTGGTATTGTTGAAAACCAAGTGTACGCACCCCATGATGCACACTATTAGATACCAATTTAAAATCTTCAACTTGAGAACCTGGAGCCAATAATGCTATGTTATCGATGAGAGCTTGTTTTGCGTGAGCTAGAGCTTTTTGATCAGATGCAATAGAATCTGGTGCAGACAATCCAGAACCATAGATACGTAAAGGTATACCTGTATCTTTATCCCACATGGCTTTCCATGATCCGTTATTATCTCTTGATTCAAAGTCACTCCAAGCCAGCTTGGCGCGATTGAGAGAAGGAACTTTATTGCTGATTCGTCTATCGACTCTCACCGACTTTCCTGAATAAACAGCCATGGTTTTAGTGTCTATAGACTGTTGACTATCGTTATTTACGAAAGGAACAGCAGACACACTTTGTAAAAGCAAGACAACCAATGTCATTAAAAATACACGTTGGAACATAATTAAGTAATCCTCATTAGATTTAAAAAATGGTGTTTCATTGCACGCCAAAGTGAATTAAATAATGTAATCGGCAATTAACAGCAGTCACTATAATACAGTATTAATGGTTATTAGGCTAGAGAATTAGTGAAGGGTTATGCTTGATAAAAACATTAAAATTGTCGCTATGATAATTTAAGCATCTTAGGAATATGAAGAAGATAAATATCTCTTTTTTTCAACAAATCATCAATAAGAATTATGACTTAATGACTTTTTTATGTGCAAGAAGCAAAATCATGCCCATTTTTTGAAGATTCAAAAACTGTAATCTGATAACTAAACCAAACAACCCAAACTCGGTCTTTTTTGTCAATTATAATTTCCATGACTATAAACTTGCCTAAAGGTGCTTTTATTTTTAAACCTCAATACATTTAGACTAGGGCCTAAACGACACATAGTTTGATTCATATCAAATAATTTATCATGAATAAGTTATATAATTTAATTATTAAACAGAGGAAATCATGTGAAACATTTTAAAAATTTAATGAAATACGGCTTAGTTGGTTTAATGACATTTTCTACTCTAACAAATGCAGGAGAAATTCAAGGGATTGATTTAAGTTATATCACCACCGATGAAGATCCTTATGTACAAGAGGAGACGTATTTTAGTACCATTTTTACTGATATTAATAAAATAACCAGTAACGGATCTATCAGTTGGGTTGAAAGTGATGTTATGGCACCTGGTTTTAGTATTGTAAACTTTGATGAAGAAAATGGTTCAAATTGTTTTATGACATCAGGCATTAACCCGCATGATCAATCGATCAAACAATGCAGCGATCCATTTCAATCGAGTAAAAGAATTAAATTAAATTCAAATAAAGCAGGATCAGAGGTTGATTTAGTTTTTGATGTATCGGGTAATATGGGAGCAACAAATACTTATAGAATACTTGAAAAATACTTAAATGTGACAGGCTTTACCATGTCTGATATCACAATTGAATTGGGTTTTGGAACATCAGATGCTTTTATTCCTGCTGCTGCAAATATTGGTTTAGATTTTTCTGATGAGACTGGAAACATTTGGATAGTCGATACCGTTACTGGTGATACAAACTCAAAAAATCTTGATGCCTTGTTCCCATTTGGCCTGTTTGGTGATGATGATACTGACCCAAATCATGATATTGATGGCTATTTTGATTCTAATAATCGCGCACGTTTTATATTATCAGCGAATAGAGGAATCATCAAAAGTACTGGTATTTCTGCTAATTATAAAAGTTTAGTCGGTGATTTTCTATCTAAGTCACAAGTTTTCGATGGTATCTTTTATGACTTTGATAATGACGAAGAAACCGAATCAGCTACCATAGCGCATTTAACTGACTTTGGTTGGGTAAGTTTTAGAAGCGATCAATTCTGGATAGATATTGGCTTACCTGCTCCGTCATTAAATCTGGATGGTAGCATTTTAGAAAGTACCATTGATGCTTGGTTAGCTGATCCATTATTTGAGTCAGGCCCCATTGAAGACTTGGCCAATTTGAATTTAAATTATCACCTATCAGTAGGTGATATTAGTCAATGGCCAACTTATGACATGAATACTTTGTCCGCTCAATTTACACTGAGAGTATCATCCATCAGTGTAATTTTCAAAAACGGTTTTGAATAGAAAAAATTTGAATACAATAGAACCCAAGGTTTTAGTATCTTGGGTTTTATCTATACTTCTAGGCTTGTTATTGTCTTTATACTTCTAAAGTCTAATGGCAATTTATCTTTTAAATGCTATTCTCAAAGATAATTCATTCATATACATCTAAAACATGAAAAATTACAATTCACTTTATAAATCATCGATTTCAACGCCTAGACAATTTTGGGCTGAAGCTGCGCAAGACATTGATTGGATTAAACCCTGGGACAGTGTTTTGGATGATCGCGAGCAGCCATTTAATGATTGGTTTAAGGGAGCAACATTAAATACTTGTTACAATGCGGTTGATCGACATATTTTGAATGGATTGGGTGACCAAACCGCATTGATTTATGATAGTCCCGTTACTGACACAAAAGCTTCCTATAGCTATCAAGAGTTACAAAACAAGGTATCCAGAATTGCTGGCATCTTAACCTCCCAAGGTGTAAAAAAGGAGACAGGGTTATTATTTACATGCCAATGATAGCAGAATCTGTCATGTCAATGTTAGCTTGTGCCAGAATTGGCGCAGTGCATTCGGTTGTTTTTGGAGGGTTTGCTGCGAATGAATTGGCCACACGCATAGAAGACGCACAACCGACAATGGTAATTTCGGCTTCTTGTGGGATTGAAACCAGTAAAATAATCGAATACAAACCTTTATTAGACCAAGCCATTGAGCTTTCAAATCATAAACCAGATCACTGCTTAATATTGCAAAGACCACAAGCCAAAGCCAGCATGATTGCTAACAGAGACATTGACTGGCAAGAAGCTTTGAACGTGGCAAAACCAACAGTTTGTGTTGAAGTTAAAGCCACAGATCCATTGTATATACTTTATACTTCTGGCACAACAGGCAAACCCAAAGGTGTTGTGCGTGATAATGGCGGTCATGCTGTTGCATTGATGTGGAGTATGAAGAATATTTACGGTATCAATCCTGGAGAAGTTTTTTGGGCAGCATCTGATGTGGGTTGGGTGGTTGGACATTCTTATATTTGTTATGCACCATTATTTAATGGATCAACAACTTTGGTTTATGAAGGTAAACCCATAGGCACACCGGATGCAGGTGCATTCTGGCGAGTCATTGCTGATCACAAAGTTAAATCTATGTTCACTGCACCCACAGCTTTTAGGGCGATTAGAAAACAAGATCAAGATGGTGAGTTTATTAATCAATATGATTTGTCTCATTTCCAATCGATATTTTTAGCCGGCGAAAGGTGTGATCCTGATACATTAAAATGGGCACAAGAAAAACTTAATGTCCCTGTTATTGATCATTGGTGGCAAACTGAAACAGGTTGGGCGATTGCTGCCAATTGTTTGGGCATTCAAGAACTACCTGTTAAACCTGGTTCACCTACTGTTGCTGTCCCTGGTTATGATGTTCAATTTTTAGACAGAGATGGAAACAAAGTTGACGCAGGAAAAATGGGCAATATTGTAATTAAACTGCCGTTGCCACCTGGAACTCTTCAAACTTTGTGGAACGATGATGAAAGATTAGTTAAGTCTTATTTTTCAACTTTTGATGGCTATTACTTAACAGGGGATGCGGGATATCAGGACAAAGATGGTTATATTTATGTGATGGGGCGAACC
>JBGCFT010000048.1:0-33863 GCA_045107085.1 Marinicellaceae bacterium
TGAAGATCGGCATAACTTGTAATGCCGCCTGCAACAGTGACAGGAACATCTGAAGTTTTAATGACTTGCTCAATGCGCTGTTTATCAATACCTCCCATCATGCCTTCCTTTTCAACTTGAGTGTACAGAAATTCCCCACAATTTTTGGATAATTCTGGAATAATATCCCGAACTTTTTGTTTTTGGGTCTTTTTCCATCCATGAGTCGTAAGATAATCTCCTTTTGCATCGATTGCGAAAATCAAAGCGTTCTTGGGTAATTTTTTTACAAAATCAGCTGTTGCAGATGTGCCCAATATAATTTTACTGGCACCAGCTGCCAAGTAGGATTTTGCTGTTTCTAAGTCACGAATGCCGCCACCAACTCGACAAGGAGTAATGCGCAGCATTTGTTCAATTAATTCTTGATTATTTCCAGTGCCCATGGCTGCATTCAAGTCAATAATTGCCACTTCTCCATAAAGAGAAAACTCTGCTAATAAAGCAAAAACATCTTCTTTTTCTACTATTTTCTTTTCTGCCTGTCCTTGTTGAAGTTGAACGGCTTTACCATCCAGTAAATCTATAGAAGGTATTAACATGATGAAGTCCTCATTTTTATGTTGTTTTGTATTAGAAATTGTTTAATTTGGCTAACTGTATATTCGCCTCGGTGAAAAATTCCTGCTGCAAGAACGGCGTCAGCTCCTGCATTGATGGCATCCAGAAAATCATCGGCATGTTTGGCACCACCAGAAGCAATAATAGGAACTGAATAATTTTGATTTGATAGAAGCTCCAAGTCGAAACCGGAACCAGTTCCGTCTTTATGCATCGCATTTATCATAATTTCACCTGCACCGCGATCAATGACTTCATCCATCCAAAGACTGTATTGGGTATTAACCCGTTTAGATCCACCATGTGTATATAAAATTAAGTCACCATTGGGTTCTAAATTAACATCTACGGCGATGATTAAACTTTGGGATCCATGTTTGTTAGCTATCTCATTAATTAAATTAGGGTTTTCAACAGCGGCTGTATTCAAGGTTACTTTATCAGCTCCAGCATTAAAAAATTTATCTACATCGGACAATTTTTTGAGTCCACCACCAACCGTAAAAGGAATAGATAAAGTTTTGGCTACTTTATTAACCAATGTTAAAGCAGAATCTTGCTTATCAACACTGGCTTTAATGTCTAAAAAAACCAATTCATCTACACCTTGTTTTTGATATTCTAATCCTAAATTAATGGGATCTCCCATATCTTTAAGTTGTTTGAAATTTGTCCCTTTGACCACTCTTCCATAAGCCACATCCATGCAGGCAATGATGCGTGGTACCAGAGATGTGTTTTGAAATAATTTAGACATGATTTAATCCTCTAATGAACGTTTAATGAGTTTTAATCCAAAATCACCTGATTTTTCAGGATGAAACTGAAACCCAATAATGTTTTCTTTTTTAACAGCCGCACAAAAATTATTTCCATACTTTACTGAAGCGATGCAATGTTCAGAGTCAGGCACCCCAAATGAATTAACAAAGTAGACAAATTGATTTTTATAAAATGTGTCTTCAGATTTTAATTGTGCCCAGCCAACCATAGGCGTTTTTTCATGTTCAAGTTTTTCTATGGTTCCATCTAAAACGCCTAATCCTCTAGCGCTGGTATCTTCATTACTGCTTTCAAACAATAATTGCATGCCAACACAGATCCCAATGAATTTCTTACCTTGAGATATCCAGTCTAATATAAATTGTCGCCAGTTATATTTGTCTAATTGATTGGCTACAAATCCAAATCTTCCTTGGCCTGGCATAATTAAAACATCAATATCATCTATTGGTTTTTTGATTACAATGGTTTCATGCCCTGTTTTTTTGACAGCTGAAACCATGCTGAGTAGATTGCCAGAATTGAGGTCAATAATTCCAATTCTCATAAAACACCTTTTGTTGATATAGATGAGTCTGCAGGTTCTAGTGCTTCTTTGAAAGCATAAGCAAGGGCTTTAAATGCACTTTCAACTAAATGGTGATTGTTTTTGAAATATTGATTGTTTATGTGTAGACAAATTTTGGCATTAATGGCGAATGTATAGAAAAAATGAGACCACATTTCAGTATTTATACCACCAAGTATTGGTTGAGAAAATGGCAAATGAGTAACACAAAAAGGCCGACCACATAAATCTATTGCACACGAAGTCAAAGCTTCATCCATAGGTAATAATCGCTGACCATATCTTTGATTTTCTTGTGCTTTCCAAGCCTTATAAACAGCTTGTCCTAGACAGATTGCAACATCTTCAATTCCATGGTGATCATCAACTTCTAAATCTGCGTTACATTGAATCTCAAGACTCCACGAAGCATGTGAAGCAAGCTGGTCTAGCATGTGATCAAAAAATGGTAATCCAGTGTTGATATTAATGTTTTTTTTATTTGGCTTGATATCCAGTGCTATAGAAATTTCGGTTTCTTTGGTTGTTCTGTTTATTTTTATCATAATAATTCTTTTATTTCATTGATGTTATTTAAGACAATATCAGCACCTGCTCGATATAAGTTCTCAGCATTATCTCCAATTCCAATACAAATGCAATTGGCAGCGGTTCCGGCTTGCATGTCATCTACAGTATCTCCACAAAACCACATGTTATTTTTGCCAGTTTCTGTTTTAAGCCAATTGATGCCTTCAGGTGAAGGTTTTTGTTGCTCCACATCATCTGCCGAAATGATAAAGTTTGGTTGTATGTTCAGTTGTTTAACACCTGAATTGGCTTCAATTTTGGGTCTGCCTGTAATAATTGCTGTTATGCCATCTCTGTCAAAGATTTCTATTGCTGTTGACTGATTGAGTAGGTTGGTTTCATTATTTTTGAATTGATTGTAGTACTCTTGAAATTTATTGATAACATTTGTTGACCATACTGTAAATCCATTACGCTCTATTAATTTTTGTGTTAAATCCCAATCATTGTTGAAACCACCTTTTTCTCGAAGTTCTGTAATTTCTTCAACATTAATTATTTTTTTAGTGAAGAATTCTACTGTTTTAATGATACTGGCATCGTAAGAACGACTGGTGTCAATTAGAACTCCATCCATATCAAATGCCAATATGTCAGGTTTAAAAACAGTTTGTAAGGCTTTTTTCAATTTTTCAGTATGAGCAGGTATAGTGATACGGACACAATCGGGCAATCCATCCACTTGAGTTTTTATTTGAATTTTATTTTTAAGCAAATATGATTTGAGCAGTTGTTTTCTTTTGTTGCCAACTCTAAACAATAAAAAATTTCCTTTTCCATTAAAAACATCAACAGAAAATGATTGGAGTAAGGTAAAAATTTCATCTCGATTTTTTGCAATTGATGCACAATAATCATTCATTTCGCCAATATTGTCCAGAGCCTTTTGAGCCAATTGCAAACTCATTTGATTGACGTTAAATGGCATAGAAAGTTTCTTGAATTCTGCAATTAGACTTGCATTACCCATTAAATACCCAATTCTGGCCCCTGCCAATCCAAAAGCTTTTGAAAAAGTTCGTAAACTGATGACATTCTCAAATTCTTTCGCATAATTAATTTCACTGTTTTCTGTGTAAAACTCAACATATGCTTCATCTAAAAAGATGTTGGCACCTTTGTTTTGTGCTGCCTTAATTAAATCTAATAAGATTGATTCAGATAAACATTCACCAGTAGGGTTATTTGGTCGAGTTATGACCAACCATTGGTTTGCTTTTAACTGTTTTTTCAATTGATCCACATCAATGGCTAAGTTAGGCAAACCATCGACAACTATTGAGTCAATATTCCAAATACTTAACTGATGAGTGTATTGACTGAAAGCTGGATTAGATAGGAGTATTGATTGATTATTTAACTGGCAAGATTTAAATAATAGCTCAATAGATTCATCACCTCCATTACTTAAAAAGATATTCTCAACAGTCAAATTAAACTTTTCAGCAATTTTAGCTTCAATTTTTGATCGATCAGGATACTGCCACAAACATTGGGTATCTGGTCTAAATTCTTGTAGCCACAAGGGCACAGAATCTGCACGTTCATTAAAATCTAACTTTAAATTCATATGGCTTTCCTAATCGGAATTTCTAATATGTCTGTGGCTCCTGCTTTTATGAGTTGAGGTATTAAATCTTTTACTTGATTACGTTTGACAGCAGCCCTTACAGCAAAATCTTGGCTTTGGTATAATTGCGATACAGTTGGTGATCGCATTGCAGGTAACAAATCGACAATTTTATTAACGACGTCTTGATTGCAATTCATTTCTAATAAAACACGTTTCCTTCCATTTAAAACACCATTCATCAATACTAACATGTCATCAATGATGGCTTTTTTCTCTGGATTTTTTAAACAGGCTTTGTTGGCAAAAAATTGGGTATTACTGGTATAAACTTTATCAACGATTTTTAAGTGATTGGCCAGAATAGTGGTTCCAGTACTGGTATTGTCAATGATCATATCTGCGTCTTCTGGTGGAAATACTTCTGTTGCACCATAAGATCGGATGAGTTTGTAATTAAAACCTTTGTTATCTAAAAACTTTTCACTGAGAGTTTTGTATTCTGTGGCCACAATAATTTTTCGTTTTTTTAGATCATCGTAATTCCAATCATCAGGTATACATGCGACGATATCAACTGGATTGAAGCCCAGAGATTCTAAAATTTCCACATCGGCTTTTTGCTCAGCTATCCAATCTAAACCAGCAAATCCAATATCATGTTGCTCTAATTCAACAAGTTTAGGTATGTTTTGAGATTTTAATAACTTAATTTCAAAATTTAAGTCTGAGCACAAAGGTCTATAGTTGCGATCATTGCTTTGCAGCGTTAAGCCTATTTCTTCAAGCAACTTAACAATTTCTATTTGTAATTTACCTTTTGGAATTGCCATTTTTATTTTAGTGTCTATTTTCATATTGTTTCTCATGGTCGTTTAAGTTTCAGTTATGTATTTTTAGTTATAAAAAAAGCCCCGTAGTGATTAATCTAACGAGGCTTTGATTATTATTTTGTATTTAAATATGAATATTTAAGATACAGACAGTCATCGCAGCCGTTTAAGGTGGTATGGATGATGTCGAAAATTTAAGTATGTATTGTTCATAATTTTTGTGAATTTAATGTGAAAAAAAAGCCCCGTTGAAGTTAATCTAACGGGGCTTTGAATTTGTTCGAATTATTTTATAAACGCATTAATTTAAGCACCGCTTGATATCAAGTGATGATGGTGATGCAAGTTATTAGTTTTTTTGTTCATGATGCCAATAATAATCATCGTGGGAATATTGTCAAACATTATTGCGCATTATTTCTATAATCTTTCAAAATTTTGCCTGAATTTAATGCTTCTAATTCATGATTTTTTTCTCGCCACGGTTCTTCAAGTGCCTGTTGATACCATGATTGCATGGATTCAAGCGTTAATAATCGATTCATATAATCTTGTGCTAACTGACTAATTTTCAAACCAAAGGATTGAACTCTGAACGCAACAGGTGCATAAAATGCATCAACAGCAGTGAATTTTGAACCTGCTAAAAAAGGTCCCCCAAAGTCTTGTAACCCTTGATTCCAAAGCTCGTCAATGCGATTAATGTCTTTTTGGAGATCCTCATCAATGGTATTTAACTCTATTCTAAGCCCGCAATTCATAGCACATTGGTTGCGTAAATGCATAAACCCTGAATGCATTTCTGCACTGGCACATCTGGCCCAGGTTCTTGCTTGTTTTAATTCTGGCCAAACATTGGGGTAGGATTCTGCTAAATATTCAGTAATGGCTAATGAGTCCCATATAACACAATCATTCTCAACCAAACACGGAACCATTCCATTTGGACTAAATTTTCTAAATGATTGCCAATTAGAACCTTCCGTAAACGGTTGTTTAATTTCTTCAAATTCAAGTTTTAATTCGTGCATGAGTACCCAAGGCCTTAAAGACCAAGAAGAATAATTTTTATTGGCGATGTAAAGTTTCATATTGTTGTGCTTCATAAAAATGCCAATTCCTAAACTAAAGTCTTTCTATAATTGCATCTGTGAATTCTTGGGTTTTTGCAGAGCCGCCTAAATCACCAGTTAATCTGTCTTTATCATTTAAGACACCACGTATTGCTTGGCGGATAGCTATGGCTTTTTCACCCATATCAAGATGTTCAAGCATTAATGCTGCAGCCAATATTAAAGCAGTGGGGTTGGCAATTTTCTTTCCAGCTATATCTGGAGCAGAGCCATGAACAGCTTCAAAAATTGCTGAATCTACACCAATATTGGCACCAGGAGCCATACCTAAGCCTCCAATGAGTCCAGCGCATAAATCAGAGATAATATCGCCAAATAAATTTGTCGTAACAATAATATCAAATTGTTGAGGATTCATGACCAGTTGCATACAAGTGTTATCGACAATAAGGCTATTGAATTCGATACTTGGGTATTCCTTAGCAATTTCTTCTGCAACTTCAAGAAACAAGCCTGAAACTGTTTTCATGATGTTGGCTTTATGAACGGCGGTTACTTTTTTTCTTTTGGCTTTTATGGCTGTATCAAAAGCATAACGAATAATTTTTTCACAAGCATCTCTTGTGATGACAATTTCGGCTTTGGCAACAGATCGGTCATCATTTATGAATTGGCCTTCTTGACGGTATGCACCTTCGGTATTTTCTCGGACTGTTATAATATCGATGTCATCAAATTTTGATTTGGTTCCAGGAAATGTGATGGCAGGTCTTAAGTTGGCATATAATTTAAAGTGTCTTCTAAGAGCCACATTGATTGAACTAAAACCTTTGCCAATTGGAGTTGTTAAGGGGCCTTTTAGACATATTTTATTTTTAGCGATGGTTTTTAGGGTTTCTGCGGGCAATAAATCTCCGTGCTTTTCCAAAGCCATTAAACCTGCGTCTACGTGTTCGTATTCAAACCCCGCATTAACAGCATCCAAAACGCGTATTGTTGCATCCATAATTTCAGGCCCAATGCCATCACCATTAATAATTGTTATTTTATTATTCATATTCTTCTGTCTGTTGTAAAATCGACACATATTATACAATTTATTGAGCATTAAAACTAAGAATGATAAAAAAAATCGTTGCAATCACATCTTCTCGTGCAGATTATAGCCATTTATATTGGCCATTAAAACAGTTAGAGTCTGAGCCTTCAATTGAGTTAACTATCATTTGTTTTGGACCTCATTTGTCTCCAGAGTATGGGGAAACGTGGCAACAAATAATTAAAGATGGATTTGATAATGTCAAAACCTGTGAATGCTTGCTTTCATCAGATACAGATGTGGGCATGGCAAAATCTCTGGGTTTGGCTATACTTGGATTGACTGACATTTTGGCTGAATTACGCCCTGATTTAATGTTAATTATTGCCGATAGATATGAGATGTTAGCACCAGCAAATGTGGCATTAACTATGCGTATTCCTATCGCTCATATTGAAGGCGGAGATGTGTCCGAGGGGGCCATTGATGATGCGGTAAGAAATGCTTTGACTAAAATGAGTCACATACACTTTACACCGACAAAAATGGCAAAAAAGAGAGTTTTAGCAATGGGAGAAGAACCATGGCGTGTTCACTTGAGTGGCGCACCCTCTTTGGACCATTTGCGTCGGTCACAAATTCCAAGTAAACAGACCACTCGTGAACAGTTTGGTTTAGACACTAAAAGAAAATTGATTGTAGTGGCTTATCACCCAGTCACAATGTATTTAAACAGTACAAAAGAACAAAATGAATTATTTAAAGCCCTAGAAACTCGAGAAGAAAATATAGTGTTCTGTTTTCCTAATGCAGATGCCGGCTCGCATAAAATAATGGCCAGAGCTAAGGAGTTTTGTCATATTAACCAAAATGCTCAAATACATACAAATTTGCCAGCTCAAAAATATTGGGGTTTATTGAAAAGTGCTGATGTTATGATCGGAAATTCATCAAGTGGCATTATGGAAACACCTTCATTAGAATTGCCGACAATCAATATTGGCATAAGACAAAAAGGCAGAGAACAAGCAATCAACATAATTGATACACTTTCAGATAAAAGTCTCATTAGTCAGTCTATTGAAAAAGCACTCAGTTTTGACTTTATAAAGTCAATCAAAGGCATGAAAAACCCATATGGTGATGGTTTTGCAGCCGAAAAAATACACAAAGTATTGAGCCAAATTCAAATTGATGATGCATTACTCTTTAAGAAAAACATCTTATGAGGAACTATCCTTTAGCAAAACCTGTAATTGAAGCTGATGATATTGAAGCAGTTGTCAAAGTTCTCAAGTCACAACATCTATCCAGAGGTCCGGTGGTCAAACAATTTGAAAATGAATTTTGTCAATTATTAGGTTGCCGTTATGCCAGTGCTGTCAGTTCCGGATCTGCTGGGTTAATTATTGCATTACAAGCTTTGGGTGTTAAAAGTGGAGATGAAGTCATTACAGTTTCTTTTACCGTTCCAGCAACAGTCAATAGTATTGTGGCAATTGGTGCAAAACCTGTCATGGTTGACATAGAAGAAGAAACACTTGGTATGTGTCCTCTTGCTTTGTCAAAAGCAATTGGACCAAAAACATCGGCCATAATAATAGTTCATGCCTTTGGAAAATCTGCAAATATGGATCAATTACTTGAGATTGCAAAAACTCATGGCGTCAAAGTTATAGAAGATTCTTGTGAAGCCTTGGGCAATAATTATGAAAATGCCCCGCTGGGTACAATGGCAGATATTGGTGTCTTTGGTTTTTATCCCAATAAACAAATCACCACAGGTGAGGGCGGCATGATCGTTACCAATAATGAAGAAATTTATTCGTTATGTGAGTTATTAAAAAACCATGGAAGGAGTATGAATGGTGATTTGTATGATCAAGAAAGTTTTGGATGGAACTTTAGGCTCAGTGATATTAATGCTGCTTTGGGGATATCTCAAATAAAACGTTTAGAGCGTATAATAACTAAGAGAAGAAAGATTGCAAAATATTATTATTCATTCTTGAAGCAAGAAACTACAATTCTGTGTCCACAATTTAAACCCCAAGAGTCGGGTTCGGCTTGGTTTGTTTATGTGGTGCGTTTGCTAAAAAACAACCGAGATGAAGTTTTAAATAACCTCCAAAAGAAAGGAGTTCATTGTGGTCGTTATTTTGCGCCAGTACATTTACAACCTTATTATCAGGCTAATGAATCCTCAAGACAGCTTAAAACGACAGAATTAATAGCCAGTCAATGCTTGGCATTGCCTTTTTATACTGACCTTAAAGGTGATGATATTAACTATATTTGTGACAAATTGTTAAAAAATACTATTTAGCGGCTTTTTTTGTTAAAATGCCGTTAACTTTAAATGCATTAAAAGCCCAAAATATGAAAATTACAACTAAAAAATTATTATTAACTTCGACTCTTGCTTCGTTTTTAGCCAATGCTGGTCCTGAAGACGATGTTCAATCAACTGACCAATTAAATTTTGCTTACACTGGTGATCAAACCAGATTAGGGATAGGAATAACCGAAGAAGGTGAATTAATCGGTGATTTTTTAAAATCGTTTAATGGGACTTATCGAACAAACTGGATGGCTCAAGCATGGGCCTCAGATGGAGCTGGCGGTATTGAATTAGATTACCATTGGATTGTTGGAGCTGAGTCAGAATTAGATTTAATAGAAAAAAGTGACCAATTAAAAGTCAACAAGTTGTTTCTAGCAATAGATCAAAACCATGCAGATGATCGCAAAATAACATTGGGGGGCGGACAAGAAATCAAAGACAAATTTTGGAGTTTGAACCTAAGTAGTGCAATAACAGGTGATAGACTTGTTAGCGAAACATCAGAATTTGACTTCAATGTACTCAATGGAACTATCGATGGAATAGATTTTATTCAGGATCAAACCATAGAAACCATCACAAGGAATTTTGAATCTCCATATGACTGGGGAGTTGGTGGTCGATTAGGAAAATATTTTGATTCTAATCTTGTCAGGTTAACAGGTGGCCTTGATTATGAATCAGGAGAGTTTGATTCTGACCAATTAACAGCCAGTGTAGACGTTGAAAAATATTTTAGCAATACAGGACATTCATTGGCATTAAGTGTCAGGCAACTTCATAAAGGCGGAATGTTCGAAACAGATAACAACGATACCAGAGCCTACTTAATGTGGCGATATGATTTTGGCACTACCTACCAGCCAACAGAAAGATTTGAAGAGGTCAAAGTTGTTGATGAAGATGCTTTGGCAAGATTGAAAGAACAACGTAAAGTTGTTATTCAGAATGAAATTGATTTATCTTCAGTCGCATTCTTTGATCTAAATTCTTATAAATTAAGAGATGAAACAATTGATGTCTTGAAAGACTTAGTAGGCCAAATAAAATCAAAAGAACTGGGTTCAAAGATAACCATAGTTGGACATACTTGTTCTATATACACAGAAGAATATAACCAAACTCTTTCAGAAAACAGAGCCAATGCAGCCCGTGATTATTTTGTATCTCAAGGCATAGATGCCAATATAATTTTGTCGTCTGGTAAAGGTGAATTAGATCCTAAATTTAACAACGATGATCCATTAGAGCAACCTAAAAACAGACGTGTAACTGTCAGTTTCTTAACCCTTGAAAAAAGCATGAAGGAAGTTGAGATACCGGCAGAAGATGTGCCAGTTAAGTGGGTCAAAAAACCAGTTGAAGTGGCTCCGTCATGGTTATCTAGAGCACTGAACAACCCAGCTAAACATAAACGAACAGTTGATGTATACAAGTTCCAAGAACAAGAACAAATTGAAACTTTAGGTGAGGTTGTATTACTGAATCAAGCCCCAAGTGCTATCAATGATGAATTGACGGTTTTAAGAAATTCATCTGCTACATTAATTGATGTTTTAGATAATGATTCTGATCCTGATAGTGATAGTTTATCGATCATTGATGTGGTGCAACCTGCTAATGGAGCTGTTATCAATAATGGCAATTCTTTGACTTATACGCCTAATACAGGTTATGTTGGAATAGATGTTTTTGAATACACTGTTGATGACGGAAATGGTAAAACAGCTTCTGCACAGGTTAATGTAACTGTGGTCAATAATGCACCACAAGCCAACGATGATGTATCAACTGCAAATGGCTCTGATCCGTTATTAATAGATGTCATTAATAATGATACGGATAGTGATGGAGATACACTTATTGTTAAATCTGTCACTCAACCCAGTAATGGTTCGGTTATTAATAATGAAGATGGGACAGTCACTTATCAAGCAAACGATGGATACGTTGGATCAGATAGTTTCAACTATGTAGTTTCAGATTTTGATGGTGATGAGAGTAGCGCCACAGTGAATGTTAATGTATTACAAATGAACAACCCTCCTGTAGCGGTTGATGATATGTATGATGTTGCATACAATGGCTCTTGGAGTTTCAATCCATTATTAAATGATACAGATCTTGATGGTGATGTTTTATCCGTAGAATCTGTTGACACATCTGGGTTACAAGGCACATTAACTGTCAATGCTGATGGCTCAATGAACTATCAAGCACCAGTGAATTTTTCTGGTAATGATGTCTTTACATACACTGTTATAGATGGCAATGGTGGATATTCAACTGCAACAGTGACAATGTGTGTAGCTGATTAAATTGATAAATGTTAGATAAGTTTGAAAAAATAAGACAAAAATACGTTGGTACCTTTGCTCATAAGCAAAGTGAAATTCAAACTGCATGGGTCAATAAGGACATTGCCCATGTTCATGAACTCATGCACAAATTGGCAGGATCTAGCGGTGGTTATGGTTTTGATGAATTGTCTTTGCTTGCACAAAAAGGGATTAAGTTAACGTATAACGATCAACTGAGTAACGTGGACGCTATGCAACAATGTTTAGATAAAATAGGTATTATTTTAACAGATGCATATGAGTCACAAAATGCCAAGAATGAGGTTTAAAATAAACGGCTAATAAATTGTGAGGGAATAATGAAATACTTACTGCTACTGATCATGACAAATAGCGTTTTTGCAGTTCCGCCTGATGCCAACATCAATGATGTTGTTATGAACGAATTGTTGTTTAATCCCCACAATATTACACCCGCAACAGGCCAAGATTGTAATGGAGATAAGATGGCCAGGGTAATGGCAATAATGCAGATGATGAGTTTATTGAGTTTTACAATAATGGAACAAACGCAGTAGATTTAGAAGAATATTGTTTATCAGCTGATCCAGCAGTTGCTGGAAATACAGTTTCAAATTCAAATAGACGTTGGCTGATTCCCTCGGGTGTGGTTGTTCCTGCTAATGGTTTCTTGCACATTTGCGGAGATAATGGAAGTGGGTTTGGGTTTAGTATTGCTGATGCTAACGGCGATGAGGTGAATCAATTTAGTAACAGCAGTGGCATAGGTGGCAATGGAAAAACTCCCTCATTATATGAACCTTCAGTAGCAGGTGATTGTGGTTCAACAATTACAACGGTTGTTTTTTCGCACGGATATGATGGTGGGGCAGAAAATAATGGGGAACCTTACTTACGTTGTTTTACTGATGGAACCAGCCCATTAGATTACTATAGAAATGTCAATGGAGATTTTGCTGTACCAACCCCAGGTGCTGCAAATTGTACTGTTTCTACTCCTGTTTATATCAATCAATTAAAGCATTCAGGTTCCTTATTCGAATGGCAAGCTGGGTTAGAATTTAACCACATTGGTTATAATGTTTATTCGATAAACAAAAACAATAAGCGAGACAAAATTAATTCTGAAATTATTAGAAGCCAGAAAAGTCAAAATTACGAAATTGAATTATATGGCGTCCATCAGAATCAACAAATTCTTCTCACCGCAGTAGATATATTTGGTCACGAACAAAAACTTGATTACATTGATGCTAATCAACAAATGGGAGTGAAAGAAAAAACAGTCTCGATCAAGTGGCCAAGACAAGTACCTGATTCAAATAATCAACTTAACAAAAGTCATGATATTAACCAGTTGAATATTTTTGTTGAACAAACAGGTATTCAAAAAATCAAAATTCAGGATTTATTAACCAACGGTCTAGATTTAGTTGGTTTAAAAAAAACAAATGTACTTATTTCAAAGCAAGGAGAAGCTGTTTCGCATTACATTAAATCCAGTGGTCCGATCATCAAAGTCAATGATATCATTGTATTTTTCGGAACAAAGGCCGATTCTTTGTACTCTAATAAACAGATTTATTCAATTAGCAAATCAAGGAGAAGTCAACTTATTAAAGGAGTTAAAGCAAATCCTAGAATTAATGCACATCCCAGTTCCTATTTTATGACCACTGAAATTTTTGAAGAAAATAATAGTTATGAATTTACATCGCCAAATAATGATCCTTGGATAATGCAAAGTTTATTGGCTTTTGATCAAAGTAATTCAGAAACTTGGTTAGTTGATTTGCCATACAGAGCTGATAATTTACAGGCCATAAACGAATCAGTAACAATAGCTGCCAGTATAAATGGTGTGACAGATTTCCCAGGAGAAGAAAATGACCACCACATAGAATTGATTGTCAACAATCAATCTGTTGCGCAGTATTTTGATGGGCAAGAAGACTTTGAATTGGTTAACATTCAGAGCAATACGAACTTATCTAATCCTTTAGAAATAAAACTTAATCAACCAGCTGATACCGGTTTTGCTTATGATTTGGTTAACTTAGATAAATTTACACTGACTTATCCGCGAACTTTTGAATCTGAATTTGGAAGGTTACACTTCAAATCTATCAACCAAGATCATAGTGTGAGTGGTTTTGCTAGCAAGGGTGTCATAATTCTGGCAAAAAATGATAAGGGAACTTTTTTACTTGAGGGTGCAGCAACAACAAAAACAAATGGACTTTATACTTTTGATTTTTATAATCAATTGCCCCATTCAGATGTATACATATCTCAATGGAATAAATTATATGAACCTCAAATAGTTCATTTAGATAAACCCAAAATTAAAGCAACTGATTTATTAATTGTGACTCAAGATAAATTTATTCCATACTTATCAGAATATATCAACCAAAAAGAATCACAAGGCTTAAAGACCATGGCCATTGATGTGAATACAATTTATGCCCATTTTGGCAATATTAACCAACATCCTGAAGCCATAAAAACCTATATAAATACCTTGAATTTAAAGCAACCCTTAAGTTATGTGATGATTGTTGGATCGGATCAATATGACTATAAAAACTATTTAGATAGTGGTGCATTTAGTATTGTACCAACTTTTTACCGTAATACTGGCAATGGAATTAATCATGCACCAACTGACGTTCCTTTTGTAGACTTTAACAACGATAATATTGCTGATATTCCTATAGGCAGATTAACAGTAAATAGCAGCGAAGAATTAATCAATGTAGTACATAAACTCGAAACGTATCAAAACACAAACCATGACCAAGAACTATTTGTAACAGATAATATTGATGCCGAGAATTTCATCGCCATTGCTGATGAATTATCACAAATATCAACTTTAAATTTTCAGCATATCAATGCAATTGAGTTAGGAGTTGAACAGGCCAAAAGTGATTTAATTGCAGCCATAAATGATGGAGCTGATTTAGTCAACTGGATCGGACATTCTTCAGCTAGTCGATGGAGTCGTGACAATATTTTTGATATTAGCGATGTTGATCTTTTGAATAATTCTCCTGCAGTATTTTTCCAATTAGGGTGTTGGAATTCATACTTTGTTGATCCTATTAATCAGACTTTGGCAAACTCTTTGCTTCAAAAACAGGACTTTGGAGCGGTTGCAACCATTGGTTCATCGACCTTTACAAAAACAGATGGTGAAAAGCTTTTAGCCCTTTATTATAAAAGTTATTTAAATGAAAATAAACAAGCGACAATTGGACAAGCATTTAATTTTGCCATTAAAAAGTATGCCGCAAGCTACCCAGAACGATTGGATATTTTATTGGGTTATCAATTATTAGGCGATCCAACCATGGTCGTAAATTAGGTGTTATTGTGACTCAAAGTCATGTTGGAATATAATATCCGAAAAAAATGGTATGGAAAAATAATTCATGGTTTCGGACATGATTTCGTTTCGCATTGATTCAGGATATATTGATTCAAATGGAAATCCCAAATTTATTACTTGGTAGGTTCCAGTATCCACATAAGTACAAGCTGATTGAGCGCCCAAATAAGTCATGCATGATTCTGCATTATGGGTTGGGCTAATTTCATCAGGAAATTCAACCTGATAACTACCGTTTGAGCCATCATCAAAATATATTGGTGTCAATTCAGAAAATATAGAATTGACAGTACCATCAGCCTGAAAAACACCAGAATCATCTGAAATATACTGACTCATAAGTACATTATTATAAAAATCTTTATCAATTGCAGAGCCCAAATGGTCTAAATCCCAAGCAATTTCAGCACCGCTGATAAAAAGCTTTCCACCTGCATTTAAGTAAATCTGTAATTGATTTTGTTCAGCTGATGCCAAAGTCTTTCCGGCACTTGACTCTTCGCCTAAAATCCAAATGACTGCTATGTAAGTGTTAATGTCTAAATTAAACAACTCATCCTCAATTAATTCATTGGCAATTGAATCAAATCCAACACCAGAATCATTAATGGCATTTCCATGTTGAATGGAATAATTGAACGTATTCATTTTATTGAGAAACATACGATCTACAAAGCCACCAACATCAGGCATATTCATATAAACTAACTGGCCACTAGATAATCGGTCAAAGCCATTAATTATAAGCACTCTGTTTTCATTGGTATATTTAATTCTGGCTCCTAACGTTTCAGAAGCTAAGGAGAGTCCGCCTGAATTTCTTGCTTTAACTTTGATGTAGTAAACTTTTCCAATTTCTAAATTTTTAAAACTATAAAACAAGTCCATAGTTTCCGAACCATTATCAAAATTATATCCATCTGATGAAAGGTAGACTAAATAAGAAGTGGCTGCATCCCCAAAGACACCATTGTTATCTACTATTGGTGCTTGCCAAGAAACATTTAATGTCCCGTCTTCAGGCGAAACAACTTGAATATGCGTTGGCGGCTCTGGTAATAACAGTGTTTGTAAACCATCACGGTTGGCAAAGTATTTAACAATGCCTTGGTACACAGCTCGTGCTGCTAATTTTCTAAATGCAGGGTGGCGCAGTGCATCTGCATCATTGGCATTATCATGAAACGCCATTTCCAATAATACACTGGGCATTTCATCGTTATTATTAGGATTTATTTCTCCAAAATAAGCCGAACGATAGCCTCTATCTAACCAATCAACTTGCCAATCTGAACGAATATCATTGATAATTTCATCGTGAATAGCTGCTTGTAACGCTGCGGATCCTTCAACAGATTGCGTTTCATCGAATGTTCCATCTGGTGGATTAGATGAATAAATATAACTGCTTGTGCCACGGGCAGATCCTGTGGCTGCATTAGAGTGCCATGATACATACACAGAATCTTCACCTGAATAATGTTCCCAAGCAGCAAATCTAGATCTGGCACCAACATCACCACTGGCGTAGACAGCAGGGCTGGCTCCTTGAAATTGTACATAAGGTCTTGCTCCTTCTTCCCATCTAGGATGTGAGCTAATAACAGGATGATAATTACCTAAGATATCGCCCATTCCTCCTCCAATTCTAATGGCATCAGCTGATACAGAAGTGCCATTTTCTTGAGACTTATTGGTTAATGCCACGAAATCAGATTGACCCGCTTTGAAATAGAATTGCCCTATGTTATTCCACACATAACGGTGAACTTCTTGATTAACCAAAACTTCAGTTTCTATTCCGCCGTGACTAATAATATATTGAGCATCTGTTGGCCGATCGCCGATTCCAGAGTAAGAAACATAAACGTGATAATAGCCATCTTCTGGAATCACTGGCTTCCAAATCGCTCTGGCAGTTTCTGTAGGTGTCGTGGTCAAAACTCTATCGGAGCCACCATTGTCTCTGAATGGATCATTTGTTGCTGAATAAGGTGCTTGAAAGTTCTTAAATCCATTGGCAGAAGAATCTGAAAATAGTTGAGAATCACCTTGCTCTTGATAGATACCATTACTGGGAAATAAACCGCCATCTTGGTCATCTACAATGACCATATTTGTATTCATATCTCTCTCACGCAAAGTAAAAACCTTAGCTCCTGCATTCGTTAAATACTCCAACAAATATTGATTAATGGCTTCGGCATTGACAAAATCTTCCACAATATCATGTGTAATGCCGCGTTGAGTTTCCCATTCTGCTGCTGAGTTATAATCTATCCAGCCATGTGCTTGAGAAATAAACAGCACTTTATCAAAAAGTGGATAATTGATTTGTCCATTTTTTTTTGGCTCTTTGTGTTTTAATTGGTTTTCATAGTTGCCCTCTTTGATAGGAACTTTTGATGTCTGTAACAAGTTAGACAAAGCAATTTGTTGGCCATTGATTTCGACTGCAAAATGAACTTTTTTAGAAATCGGAGAAATCTGATCAAGATTGATATGAAGAATACGGCTAAGTTTTTCTAATAGAGCTTCATTAATGCTGCTGTTTAAAAAGGCTTGCGGGAGATCAAGTATTATAACTATTTCATCATTATAAAGTTTAACAGACTTTATAGAGCTTCCAGTAGGTAGCAAATAATCGCTTTGTAATGGATTAATTGGAAGTAAAATAGATTGTACATTAGACAGTAAATTATCCTGATTACTCACAACAATATTCGTCATCTGTTTATTTTTATAAACGATCAAATTTTTTGCATAACAGGTTTGGAAGCACAATATAATGATTAAATATTTCATTAATGTCACAATCTTTAACTTTTGATTTAACAGATAATACTTTATCCAAGGTTAATATGTAAGTTACAATAATCGTTATTAGGTATTTATGAGAGAATCAATATGAAATCAATAATAATTTTACAACTGCTTGTGTTTCTATTTGTGACAGGGTGTGCCACCTCACCAATGGGAAGAAAACAATTTATTCTTATTGGTGATGAACAAATGAATAAAATGGGCGTGGCTTCCTTTCAAAAACTCAAGACCTCTACAAAAATATCAAACAATCAAAATGCTGATCGATACGTTAAATGTATAGCAGATGCGATCATCAATGAATTACCTGCCAAATGGCAATCCCAAAGTTGGGAAGTCGTTGTATTTGATGATGACAGTGCTAATGCTTTTGCTCTACCAGGTGGGAAAATTGGTGTGCATATGGGTCTATTAAACGTAGCAAAAAATCAAAGTCAATTGGCAACCGTCATGGGCCATGAAGTTGCGCATGTATTATCAAGACATGGTTCAGAACGTGTGTCTCAATCGATGGGTTTAGAAATGGCCATGATAGCCACTGATGCCATCAGTAAACAAAAAATGGAAAACTCGCAAAATCAACAAATGCTCATGTCTGCACTGGGTTTGGGGGCACAATTTGGCGTACTATTACCCTTCAGTAGAACCCACGAGAGTGAAGCCGATTTGTTTGGTTTGGATTTAATGGCGCGCGCTGGGTTTGATCCCAAACAGAGTGTGAACTTATGGCAAAACATGTCTGCTGCCAGTGGTGGTCAGCGCCAGCCTGAATTTATGTCAACTCACCCGGACCCGGCAAAAAGAATAGACAAATTATCAAACTATATGCCTGCAGCTTTGGCATTGCAACAACAAGCACATGCTCAAGGAAAAAAACCAAACTGTCGTTAAAGAGTAGATATTTTAGAGTAACCTAATGCAGCATTAGGTTTTATTCTTGTTATAAGAATTGGTCAGTATGCTAATTCGCCAGTGAGTTTTATTTTTAATGCCATGTTGCAGAGTCATTAAAGTGAATTGTAGTTAAATAGTTTTTTTAGAATCACTCTGTTATACTGATGAACTTTAATAATGTCAGTTGAATTAACCATGTTAAGTTTCATGTTTAAGCGCATATCCGATGCAATACCGACATTATTTATTCTCATCACCATTGCCTTTTTCTTAATTCGAATTGCACCAGGCGGACCATTTGATACAGAAAAGGATTTACCTCCAGAAATTCTAAAAAACATCGAAGCTAAATACCATTTAGATGAACCCTTGTATCAACAATATTTTCGTTATATAGGTAATATTGTTCAGGGAGATTTTGGCCCATCTTTCCAGTACAAAGATTTTACTGTGACTGAATTAATTGTCCAAGGTTTTCCTGTATCATTAACTATTGGGGGTTTTGCTTTATTGTTTGCATTGATTACAGGCATCACTTTAGGAACATTATCTGCAGTTAGACAAAACTCTTGGGTTGACTATACTTTAATGTCGACCGCAATGACTGGTATTTCGATTCCCAGTTTTGTTTTGGCACCGATTTTAATCTTGTATTGTGCAGTTTATAGAGATTGGTTCCCTGCTGGTGGATGGGGGGAAGGGCACTGGAGATACTTAATACTTCCTGTATTGGCATTATCTTTTCATTATATTGCATACATTGCCAGATTGATGCGAGGTTCAATGATTGAGATTTTACAATCAGACTATATTCGAACCGCCAAAGCTAAAGGGCTGTCAATGACTCAAACAGTTTTAAAACATGCCTTAAAACCAGCACTTATGCCAATTGTTTCTTATCTAGGTCCAGCTGCTGCTGGCATCATCACGGGTTCTGTTGTCATTGAAAAAATATTTGGAGTGCCGGGTCTCGGTCGATATTTTGTTCAAGGTGCTTTAAACAGGGACTATACGTTAGTCATGGGTGTCATCATATTTGTTGGTGTATTAATAGTACTTTTTAATTTAATTGTTGATATCCTATATGCTTATTTAGACCCTAAAATTAGATTAGATTAAAAATCATGATTGATCAAAGAAAGAAAACCCTAGAAAAAGCCGCTCACTTATCACATGATTGTGATTCAAGCGGAAAAAGTTTGTGGTTTTATGCTTGGTTAAGATTAAAAAACAATAAATTAGCTGTTACTAGTGGTTTGGTTTTATTTGTAATGATCATTTTTCTGATTGGGGGAACTTATTTTTCACCTTATGCAATTGAATTCATTGATTGGGACAATATGTCAATTCCACCTGATTTTGCTTCAAAACATTATTTTGGGACAGATGCTATGGGCAGAGATTTGTATGTTCGGATTCTACATGGCGGCCGCATTTCATTGTTGGTTGGTTTTATTGCCACTTTAGTGAGTCTTGTTATAGGGGTCACTTATGGTGCAATTGCAGGATATATGGGTGGAAAAATAGATAACATTATGATGCGCATTGTGGATATATTATATGCTTTGCCTTTTTTATTTTTAGTTATCATGTTGATGGTGGTTTTCGGTAGAAATATTTATCTTATTTTTGCTGCCATTGGCGGTTATATTTGGTTAGATATGGCGCGCATAGTAAGAGGTCAAACCTTGAGCCTAAAACGCAAAGAATTTGTTGAATCAGCCATCGCCATAGGCGCCACAACGCCTGTGATTATATTCAAACACATAGTACCCAATCTATTGGGTATTGTCATGGTCTATGTCACACTAACCATTCCACAAGTGATATTGGTTGAATCATTTTTAAGCTTTCTGGGTTTAGGTGTGCAAGAACCTTATACATCATGGGGCGCCTTGGTTAATGAAGGCACCATTGATATGGAAATTGCGCCATGGTCTTTAATCTATCCAGCCAGTTTTTTAGCCATCACCTTATTGTGCTTTAATTTCATTGGGGATGGCTTAAGAGATGCCTTGGATCCGAAGGACAATTAATGGTTGAATATTAATAATTAATATTTTTCATTATAAAATATTTAGTAATTAATCGTTTCCCAAAACACACCAATAAGCTCTTTATTGAGAGCGGGTTTAAGGGTGTGTTAATTGTTTAATTTAAAGGTTTTTTAAGTTTTAGTGCTTGATAATATGGACTGATTTTTTCTAGTTAAGAAAAATATAACCAATGCTGAAATAAATACAATAACACTAAAAATTGTAGAAGTACCTAAAAATAAAATACAAGAAAAAATTAAAGATACTTTGACCCATACTTTATCATTCGCAAATCTAATGATAGAAATACTAAATAATAATATGGCTGGTAGTAAAGTATAATGGGCAAAATTTGTATCTTTAAACAGTAATAATAAAGCGGAAGATGAAGACACTGTACGTCTTGGTTCGTTCAGTTCAGTTATATCAAGCATTAAATGCGCACCTGAAATATAAAAAAAGAATGAAACAAAAGGCAAGATTAATAGTAATAACAAGGCTATTCTTGGAAGAATAACCTTACCAATAAATTCTTTGTTAATAATTGGTTTAGTGGATTGAGTCTCCATTAATTCTTCAATGCTCAGCTCAAATACTGATGCCAATGCTTTGATGGTTTCATTTGAAGCTGCGCCGGTTTTTTCTAAGCGTTGAATTGTGCGAAGACTAACGCCGCACACTTCAGCTAAATGACCTTGAGTCCACGCTCTTTTGGTTTTCTCAGCGATTAATCGTTCTGTGTTTATTTTCATTTCCATTGTGATTCTGTCTGTGTAGTAAAAAACTATGATTTTAGCAATAAGACAGAAATATACCTGCGTCAAAAATACGACAGTATTATGACATGACAATGACATGGTGGTCAAAGGCTATGTTATGACAGCATTATTAACCTTGCATGGTATGCAGTATTCCACTATAATTACTTTTTTAATAATCTGGCATTTCACTGCACAATCTGCGGATACCATAAAATATGCAATCAAAAGACGACTCTCTATTACTTAGCATTCAAGACTTAACCGTTAAATTTAAAACCCAAGAAGAACTCATCACTGCAGTCAATAATGTGTCTTTTGATATTCCTAAAGGCAAAACTGTCGGTTTGGTAGGCGAATCAGGTTCTGGAAAAAGTGTAACGTCACTGGCAGCTATGGGCTTAATTCCTATGCCTCCTGGGCAGATCACTTCAGGAAAAATTTTATTTAACGGCCAAGATTTGTTGCAAAAAACTGAAAAAGAAATGCGTCAAATTCGTGGAAATAGAATTTCTATGATATTTCAAGAGCCTATGACAGCACTGAATCCTGTCTTTAGGATTGGTTCGCAAATTTCAGAAGTTTTAAGACTACATAAAGGCATGAGTAAGAAACAAGCGTGGAATTATGCTATTGACTTACTTGATCAAGTGGGTATTCCAGATCCAAAAACAAAGATCAAAGCCTATCCTCATGAAATGTCTGGTGGACAAAAACAACGTGTGATGATTGCCATGGCAATTGCATGCGAGCCAGATTTATTGATATGTGATGAACCAACCACTGCCTTGGATGTGACTATTCAGAAACAAGTTCTAGAATTAATGTTGGACTTACAAGAAAAATACCACATGGGTATGTTATTTATCACCCATGATTTGGGTGTGATTGCTGATTTAGCTGATGATGTCGTGGTAATGTACCGATCAAATATTGTAGAGAAAAACCACGTTCACAATATTTTTAAAAATCCAGAGCATCCTTACACTAAGGGTTTGATTGCTTGTAGGCCAATGTTAGATGAAAATCCAAAAAGATTGTTGACAGTATCAGACTATATGAATGAGGATGGCTCTGAAAAACAAGTGCCACCTGAAAGGTTTGAGCCGATGGTTAAACCTGATAAATCAGATATTGATAGTCATCCAGTATTATTAGAAGTTAAGAATTTGAATACTTGGTTCCCAGTTAAAGGTGGGCTTTTCGGTCGTACTCAAAGCCATGTCAAAGCAGTTGATGATGTCAGTTTTGAAGTGCACAAAGGGGAGACACTGGGTTTGGTTGGTGAATCTGGTTGCGGTAAAACGACGCTGGGTCGGACTATTCTCAATTTGCAAAAAGCAACTTCGGGTGAAGTCATATTTGATGGTATCAATTTAATGAATCAAGACAAGGAGTCTATGCGCAAATTACGATCTCGTATGCAGATCATATTTCAAGATCCTTATTCATCATTGAATCCTCGAATGACAGTGGGTGATATAATTACTGAACCGATGGCCATTCATGGAGTTGGAGAAAACGGTTCTGAACGTTTTTCTATGGCACAAGAGTTAATGGCTAAAGTTGATCTGAAACCACAGCACTTGAATCGCTATCCACATGAATTTTCTGGTGGTCAAAGACAAAGGATTTGTATTGCTCGTGCCATTGCCATTAAACCTGAGTTTATTATTTGTGATGAATCTGTTTCGGCTCTTGACGTATCTGTTCAGGCCCAAGTATTAAATTTACTACAAGATTTACAGCAAGAAATGGGTTTGACCTATATATTTATTTCTCATGATTTATCAGTTGTAGATTATATATCAGATCGTGTAGGGGTTATGAATAATGGTAAAATTGTGGAACTTGATACTGCTGTCAATATATATAAAAACCCACAAAGAAACTATACAAAAAGATTATTAGATGCCATTCCAAAAGGTATTCCAAAAGACTTGATTTTAGACTAAAGCAGTGAGTTTGCAAAGCCCACTACTTTAGTTTAAAACGTTTAAAATCAAGCACCTTTTATTTCTGATTCCTTGTTATTGTCTTTGTATACACTAAAATCGATACAATCAATATTTAATTCTTTAAGTCTATTACCTACACTTGCCCACAGTATTAGTTGACAATAAATGCTCATGACACTTGCCTTTAAAAAAGACAGGTCATATATCTTAATCAGCATTTGAATTGAGAGGAAAATACTTACGCCAATACTAATATAAGCCAATGATTTGACTGTTACTTTAATGATTTTTTCTCGATCTTCATCTGATTGGTATGGGTCTTGTTTTTTTCCATAAATATTCCAATAAATTAATCCAGCAAAGAATAAATTTGTAGCAAGTATAACAATTATGTTTTGAAATGACTTGGAACTGAACCCATATCTGGTTAAAACCAATGAAAAAGCAATCACCACAGCAATTATTGCACCATAAAATAGTTTTTCTGATAAAAAATTAAACAGCTTACGTGGAGTTATTGTGGCAGTTTTTTTAGAATTAGAATTGTTGTTTCGCATGATTTTAAAATTTTTAAACTCTTTAATTTCAAGCCACATAAGTGGAATCATTTGTAACATAAAATAGACCCAGGGAATCATTGGAGAAATCTGATTTTGGTTTGAATAATCCCACATAACAATAGCTGATAGAAAACAAAAACCAATGGTAAATAATGCACTGTTAATAATTCTATACGTGTTTTGAGTTTTTTTGTAGGCTGTTACGTTTCCAGAATAAAGTTTTGGATATTCACTGGGTGGATAAGTTTCCATAACCTTTTTCATGCGAATCAATATTTTATTTGGTATATACCAAGATGCCAATAATATTTGAATAATAAATATTATGTAAAAATAAAAATTATTAGGATCTATCATGTTATTCTCCTGTTTCAGGGTTGTTTAGTTTAAATAAGCTGGGTGTAAACTCTAAATTAGATTCAATTTGTACAAGTTCAATCTCAGACTCACCATTAAATTCATTTTTCACATTGATCTTGAAAGGAATCCTTAGACCAAATTTTTCTTGATAATTTTCATAGGTAGTTATTACAGGAATAGAACCTAATGTCGGATTAAGCATTGTAGATTCTTGTTTGAGAATGTCGCCATTCTTTGCATCAATTATTAATTGAATATCTGAAGCTTTACCACCTGATAATTTAATAACAAAAGCTTTGCTGCCATTAAATTCAGTTGTACTTAGTACGTCAATTTGATCATAATAATGATGCCAATCGATTAATGCCGAAGGGTGTGAATATTTTGCTTGAGAAAAATATTTACCATGTTGCTCCAAAAAAGCAGCAAAGCTGGGTGCAATGGCGGCGGATTTTTCATTTAACGCTGTGATTATGGAACCGTATTGACCAAAATCTATTTCTTCTCTAAATTGATCGTAACCTACAAAAGAGGTGATCATTTGGCCTTTTAGACCAGATTGTTTCATTGTGACTTTACCTGTTAAGCGAATGCCACCAGCATTCTTTAACGACTTGATTCTTTGCTTTGTTTTGCGTAATGTCAAAATTTCTGAAATGGTTGGTAATAGTTCTGTATTTATATCGACTACCTTGGTTGCGGTATCTATCTTTTTATCTAAGTTGTAAGCGCTCATAGCCACTACCTCATTATTGGTATTTATTTCAAACTCTACACTCATGTCATTTTTAATCCGAAAGTGCCTGCGGTTTTTTTCATCTGGTAAATGTAGCTCAAAAGTCATCTGTCCTGGGATATTAACGGCCAATCTCTTGTTTTGTATTGCTACTGTCAAGTTTCCTTTAAATAATTCTGATTTGTATTGGCCCAGATATTTTTGTAATGCTTGTTCATTAATCTCAACAGTAATTGGCACACCTTGTTTTTGTAATTCAAAATTCATCCCGTTTTGTTGCATTCGTAATGCGCTAACATCACCTTTTTCATTTTTGTCAAATGATACGGATACCGTATTGGTTACTTTAAAAAACATCAAGCCGTTTTCATCTGGTGGTAATAACTCATAATCAGATTGACCTGGCACATTAAGATATGGGATACCATTTTCGACATGAAAATCAAATAGAGTATTTTCAAATGAAGCAAAATTAGCCATATATTTTCCGATGTATTTACCATAAAAATCCGCTGTCTTTGAACTGCTTTGTTTAACTTCTTCTTCCATATCATCTTGTTTAGTGTCTAATAATGTACCAAAAACCAGGCTAATTGATTCAGCCAACAAAGGTGTTTGTGTGAGGTTTGTTAATAAGACAAAGCCAAGATTTGTTTCTGGTAAAAGTGCAACAATAGCGCTATAGCCTTCAACACTGCCATCATGTACCACCATTTTCTGTCCTTGCAAATCTCGCATTATCCAACCTAAACCATAAGATGCTCCATTGCCAACTTTGATTTGGGGTGACCATGTTTCTTCGATTTGAGTAGTGCTAACAATTTGATTGCCATCAAAATTTCCTTTGTTCAATTGTAATTTCAACCATTTTGTCATATCTACTGCATTTGAATTAATAGAACCTGCAGGTCCAATATTTGTAATATTATGCATACGTAATTTTTTGTGTTTATTTTGTTCTTCTAGCCACATATAACCAGATGACAGTAATGGATTTTCTTGAACTGTTTTAAATCGAGCTGTTGTATTTTTCATGCCCAATGGATCAAGCAATCGACTTTCAAGTAAACTTTCCCAATCAGTATTAACACTTTGAGCAGCGGCAACTCCGGCTCCAGTAACCATCAAGTTAGTATAGAGAAATTTTTCACGAAATTCTGCCCATGGTTCTGCTTTTGTGGCGGCGTTCAAAATGTCATTTCTCTTGACCTCACCATTGGCATACAATAAGTTAAAACGAGTAAAGCCAGTTTGGTGAGACATCATGTCTCGAAGAGTTATTTGGTCTTCACTTTTCTTTAAATTGAATTGTAAGTGTGGCAAGTGTTTGGTAACTGGGTCATCCCAATTAAGAATGCCATCATCAACCAACATGGCAATTAAGTTAGCAGTGAATGCTTTAGTAGTTGAGCCAATTCCAAACATTGTGTGATCTGTAACAGGTGTGTTTTTGTCAATATCGCTGACTCCATAGCCTTTAGAGAAAATGACTTTATTGTCTTTAACAATAGCTATGGCCAATCCCGGAACATGATGTGCTTTTCGCCTTTGATCTAATTTAATAGAAATTTCTTTTAGTTGTTTTTCATAGGACTGAAAAATTTCATTAGCAGAAACTGGTTGCAGTAATAGAGCCAGTGCAATAATTAAAAATGCTAGACTAATTTTCATTAAGGTTGTGGATTTAAGTCTCATGTCTTTTCCTTATTTATTTTTTAATATTTGATTAAATGCAATGCGAATTTCTGAATCTGTTACACCTGCTTTTTTGAAATCGTTAATCACTTTCGTTAAAGTTTTTTCTACCCATTGATTCAAATCAACGGTGCTATTTGTCAATGCCTCTGGATGGATAAAACTGCCTCTATAGCCTTTGGATTGAATTACAGAGTCTCTTTCTAATAATCGATACGCTTTGGCAACCGTCTTATTATTAACTTCTAAATCATTGGCCAATTGCCTAATCGAAGGCAAAGGAGAACCAGGCGAAATATTGCCATTCACAACGGCATTTTTTATCTGTGTGATGAGTTGAGTGAATATCGGAGTTGCTGATTCTATGTCAATTTCTATTTGCATTTTTTATTGTGCCAGTTGTACCATGTGTACCAATGGTACATATAAAACAAAAAAGTGCAAATAAAGTGAATAGAAAATATAAAATAATTTAAAAATAGACAATAAAGCCATGAAAATCTTAATACGGAAAAGATTTTCAAGTTTATTTAAAGGGATTTAAAAAGAGTGTGTTATCTAATTTGTGGAGGGCGTTCTACTGTTTTTATTTGTTTGTTAAATTTCTTACCATTTGAATGAGCTCCTGAGACTTCCAGTATTTCGCCGGGTTTACTTTTAGCAATAATTTCATGGTAATGGTAGTTGTTTTGAATGGCTATATCACCTATGTGTGTAATATTGTCCCACCTGTTAAAGTAAGATTCTTGTGCAGGTGAGCCTCTATAAATGTTTTGTACTACAACCCCTTGTTCTGGTTTGCTGATTCTGGGTATTTCATGCGGTCTAAATAAAAGAATACCAAGCCAACCACGAAAGACTTTGCCATTTTCAACAATTTCTTGCATGACACGTTGAGTCACATTAGAGGGGATAGCAAAGTTAATTCCTTGCGCTCCGTTTTGATTAAATGTTGATGAGCTTATGCCAACAACATCACCGGTAGCATTGATTAATGCACCTCCAGAATTACCTTGGTTTATTGAAGCATCTGTTTGGATAAAGTTTTCAATTGTACTGACATTGATACCACTTCGACCCTTTGCACTTATGATGCCCAATGAAACACTTTGGCTTAAACCAAATGGATTGCCTACAGTCATGACAACATCACCAGTTTCTGTTTTATCAGAATCTGTAAAAGAAGCAGGGGTTAGTTCAATGGCTTCGATTTTTAAAACAGCTAAATCTGTTACTGTGTCATATCCAATTAATTTTGCTTCCAATACAGTATTGTCCCATAAAGATACAATAATTTGGTGTGCTTTATCAATGACATGATAACTGGTTACAATGTACCCATCTGCCGACATAACAACGCCAGAACCTAAATATTGTTGCGTCATAGATTGAGGTAATAATGTACGTAATGCTGGATTTTGCTGTAACTGTAAATTAATTCTAGGATCACTGACTTTTGTAGATTGAGCGTAAATACTCACAACAGAGGGAGCTATTTTTTTCACAGCACTTGAATAGGAAACAGGTCCATCCAAAGCGACTCTGGTGGGATTATTAATGTTGTTTTTATTAATTATTGTTGGAAAAAAATAAACAATAAGAAAGCCTACAGCTAATCCGAGAACAATTGACTGTATTAAAAATTTTATAATGTTCGTATTTTGGCTCATGTTATCAAATATTAATATGTAATTGGATTGTACCCGAAAAAAATAATAAATTAAAAAAAATCACAGTATTAGAATAATTGAGTACATGTTTATGTGTAAAATTAATTCAATTTAGAGTAAAATCTGACGGTTGAAGAGTTAAAAAACTTAGGAGAGTGTAATAATGACTGAAGAAGTCAATGAAAGTCGCAGAAATCTGTTGATTGCAACCTCAGCTATAGGTGCAATTGGAGCAGGTTTTGCTGCGGTTCCTTTTATTAAATCCTGGATGCCATCTGAACGTGCAAAAGCAGCTGGTGGTATAGTCAAAGCAAATATTTCTAAATTAGAAGTGGGTCAAAAACTTCAGGTGAGATGGAGAGGCCAGCCAATTTTCATCGTTAAAAGAGATAAAACGCTACTAGATACATTACCTGGAATGAATGAAAGATTAAAAGATCCAGATTCTGATGAAAGTATACAACCAGATTTTGCAAAAAATTTACATAGGTCTCAACAACAAGAAATATTAGTTATGGTGGGAATTTGTACACATTTGGGTTGTTCGCCTAAAGTCTATCCAGAAATTGTTCCTCAAGCTTTTGATAGCGAATGGCAAGGTGGCTTTTTCTGTCCATGTCATGGTTCACTTTTTGATATTTCTGGACGGGTATATAAAGGTTCTCCAGCAGGAACAAACATGGCTATACCTCCTTATGTATTTGTTGATGAGAATAATATTATTGTTGGAACTGACACACTTGAGGGAGAAGCATAATGGGTAAAGCAGTAAATTCATCAAAAAGTTCTTCTGGCTTAATGGGTTGGATAGATGCACGGTTGCCAGTAACAAAAGCATACAAAGAGCACTTGTCTGAGTATTATGCACCAAAAAATTTCAATTTTTGGTACTTTTTTGGTTCACTTTCCTTATTGGTGCTGGTTAATCAGTTGGTCACAGGTATTTGGTTAACTATGCATTACAAACCTGATGCAGAACAAGCATTTGGGTTAATAGAATATATCATGCGAGATGTCCCTTGGGGTTGGTTGATACGATACCTTCATACAACTGGAGCCTCCGCATTTTTTATTGTGGTCTATCTGCATATGTTCCGTGGTTTAATGTACGGATCTTATAAAAAACCAAGAGAATTAGTGTGGTTGTTGGGTATGTTTATCTATCTTGCACTCATGGCCGAAGCGTTCTTAGGGTATGTATTACCATGGGGCAACATGTCATTTTGGGGAGCTAAAGTGATTACTCAACTATTTGGAACTATTCCTGGTATTGGAGAAACTTTGCTTGAAGGCATAAGAGGCGATTATAATATCTCAGATGCAACACTCAATAGATTTTTTGCTCTACATGTTGTTGCAATTCCCATTATATTATTGCTACTTGTTGTATTGCACATTTTAGCTTTGCATACAGTAGGTTCTAACAATCCAGATGGAATTGATATCAAAAAGAATAAAGATGAAAATGGCATACCAAAAGATGGCATACCTTTCCACCCATATTACTCTGTGAAAGACATATTCGGAGTAGGCATGTTCTTATTAATATTTTTGTTCATTGTATTTGTAAAACCTGAAATGGGCGGATTGTTCATAGAGCACGATAATTATAATATTGCTGATCCAGGCTCAACACCTGAACATATTAAACCTGTATGGTATTTCACTCCATTCTTTGCTATTCTGAAAGTAATACCTAATCCATTTGGGGGTATGATAGTTATGTTCTCTGCAATCATTGCATTGTTTTTATTGCCTTGGCTGGATCGCAGTGAAGTCAGATCAATTCGTTATAGACTTTTGCCGTTTAAGTTAGCATTGGGTGCGTTTGTCACTTCATTTGTTGTATTGGGGTATCTTGGAATGGTGTCTTGGGGACCAGTTGAAACTTTACTGGCACAAACATTAACTGTTGTTTATTTTATGTATTTTGTATTCTTGTTCTTTTATACGAAAAATGAGAAACATAAACCGCTACCAGAGAGGTTGACACACTAATGAAAAATTTAATCATAATATTATTATTAATTTCTTCTTTTGAAGTATTTTCAGCAGGCGGCAGTCAATCGTTTGAACCAGCGGGTACAAATATTCGTTCTAAAGATTCATTAAGAAATGGCGCTAAATATTACATGAACTATTGCTCGGCGTGTCATTCTCTGCAATACCAAAGATATAATCGCATGGCTGCAGATTTAGAAATGTCAAAAGATGAGGTGATAGAAAATTTGATTTTTACAGATTCGAAATTTACTGATCACATGACAAATACGATGGATAATGAACAAGCCAAAGAAAACGAATGGTTTTATAGTGCTGTTCCTAAAGACTTGACTCTAACAGCCAAGGCCAGAGGAATTGACTGGTTAAGCGCTTATTTGAAAAGTTTTTATAAAGACGAAAGTAGACCATCAGGGTGGAATAATACCGTTTTTGATGGAGCATCAATGCCGCATGTTATGTGGGAACTTCAAGGTATTCAACAAGCAAACTTTGAAGTGACTGAAGATGAAAATGGAATAGAAACTAAGAAATTCACAGGCTTCAGCATGTTATCTGAAGGCAGTATGTCAGCAGAAGAATTTGATAATACAATCCGTGATATTGTTAATTTTTTAGATTACACATCTGAACCTGCAAAGCTTATACGTTTGTCTTATGCGCCTTGGGTCATGTTATTCATGGTAATATTTACTTTCATGGCATATTTGTTAAAGAAAAATTATTTTAGAGATATTCATTAAATATCAATAACTTAAAATGATTTAAAGGCGCTTTGTAACTGTTTGCAAAGCGCCTTTTTTTGCTTTTACTATAAGAAAACTGTTATAATGCGCAACTTTGTCCAATGTGGGCAGTATAACTTGTATTTAAGGAGATTAAATAAGTGATAATTCCAGCCAGAGGCCGTTCAATAATTTCTGTGTATTCAGTTTCAGATTCCTATGATTCACATCGTATCCGGTTTTTATTGAAAACTAAAAATATTAGCAGTGTTGATATCATTGAAGTAGATCCTCTTAGTCCTCCTGAAGATTTAATTCATATCAATCCCTATCACTCAACTCCAACAGTTGTAGACAGAGATTTGGCTTTATATGGTAATAATGTAATTACCGAGTACCTTGATGAAAGGTATCCGCATCCACCTCTTATGCCACCAGATCCTGTGACCAGAGCGAAATTGCGACTTTATTCGTATAGAATTGAAAAAGATTGGTTAAGTTATATTCCTGCTTTAGAAAATGGAAGTTCAGAAGAAAAGAATAATGCCATTGAAGAATTAACAGCTAAATTACACGGTTCAGTTGAGTTGTTTTCTGAAACAAAGTTTTTCCTCAGTGATGAAATGACTTTAGTAGATACTTGTTTGGCTCCTTTTTTGTGGAGACTAGAGCACTATGGTTTAGACTGGGAAGAATTACCAAAGCCAATTAGAACTTATGCGCATATGATATTCAGAAAAGATTCATTTAAACAAAGTGTTTCCGAACAAGAACGTGAAATGCGTTTCGATTTCTAAATCTATTAGCATTAAATGAATTCATCTAAACCTTATATAATTAGAGCGCTTCATGAATGGATAAGCGATAATGACTGTACTCCCTTAATATTGGTAAGTTCTGATTACGAATCTGTTCAGATTCCACCTGGCATTGCTAAAGATGGAAAAGTAGTTCTGAATATATCATACGGAGCAACTCAGAATCTAGAAATGATAGAAGAAGGCATAATGTTTGATGCCAGATTTTCTGGCGTGAGTGAGAATTTATATGTTCCAATTGATAGTATTCTTGCCATTTACGCAAGAGAAAATGGCCAAGGTATGATGTTTGGAGATAACAACGAATTGCCAGATCCGCCAAAATCCACAAACAAAGATACAGTTACAAAAAATATTAAAGATTCAAAACACAAAACACATAGCAAAACTAACAAAAAAAGTTTCCTAAAAGTGGTAAAATAAAAATTTTATGACTGAGGAATAAAAATGACGCATAAAAGATATACAAGTTTTAGAGAATTCTATCCCTATTATCTTCAGGAGCACAAAGACTCTAGGTGTCGCTTGCTTCATGTCATCGGTTCAACATTGATTGTTTTCTTATTGATTTACTCGCTCTTGACTTCACAATATTTGTTGCTTTGGCTTTTGCCAATAATTGGATATGGTTTTGCTTGGATTGGGCATTTTGTGTTTGAAAAAAATAGGCCAGCAACTTTTAAATATCCAATATATAGTTTAATGGGTGACTGGGTAATGTGGTGGCAAGTGTTGACTTTAAAGATAAAAATATAAATTAGACGACATTGGTTATTTTTTCAATAATTTTGTCATTTGTGTTTTCACCATCATTGTCATGAGGTTTTGGAAGGTAACGCAACCACAACAACCATAACACCAAAGCATCTAATATAATTAAAGCCTGCCATAAATATAAATGAAACCACTCAAACCAGTTTTTATCCCACTGAAGAAGATAGTAAAGGGAGATAATTCTTACAACATTAAGAATTTGTATTCCAAAAAACCCCAATACAAAACCATATATTTTATGAATTAACTTTGATGGAAATGCGAAAATAGCCGCAAAGAGAATTATGACAGCTTCTACACCATTACATCCTGCAGCAATTTTAACAGCATTGGCTGAATTACTTTGACTTGAAATAATGACGCCATTTGCAACAACATCATCATCAAAAAGTTGCATAAAAAATGCACTTACATCAGCAAGTAAAGCTGTGAAAGGAACAATAACTGCATTATTAATTGGTTGATAGAGTTCTAAAGCAAATAGGCCCAATATCAGTACCAAAAATATAATCGTAAATCGCAACATGAAAAATATCGATTGAAAGAGCCATATATTTTATATAAACTGGCTTTTAAAGCGAATTAAAACATAAAAATAAAGCAATTAACGGAATCATTAACTTAATTTAACGAAACCATAACAGAAATGTTAGTACAATGGGAACCAAGTTAAGTTAGATACAGGTGCTTAGTTCCCAAGGTTACGAAATTATATATAGCATCTACTTTAACCCAAGATTTGTGCAAGCTTGTCTTGGGTTTTTTTTTACTTAAATTTACCATATTATGATTTTGATGTAAGAGACCAAAACGTAATATATGTAATATTAAGACACACAAAAGGGTCTTAAAAAAAACTTTACCAAAATGGAAAAAAAATGAAAATATTAGTGATTGAAGACAATACCGATATTGCTGCAAATATTGTCGATTATTTTGAAGACAAAGGACATATTGTAG
>JBGCFT010000049.1:0-56224 GCA_045107085.1 Marinicellaceae bacterium
AGTTTTACTATAATACCGTTTCTGATAATACTAGTGATTATTTATTTAAATTAAATAATGACAGTCAACAATCTCTTAGCATCAATCAATCTATTATTGCAGGTCAATCAGGTGTATTACTTATGCCAGTTAGTATGAACCATACTGTTGGAGTTGATTGCGCCATCGTTAATGAGAACGCTTCTTTAAATAGCTTGGGAGATTTAACTACTGTTGTCGTTGGAAATCCAAATTTCTTAGATCCACAATCTCTAAATTATCAACTTGCATCTCATTCACCTGCTATTGATTATTGTGATGAATCACTCGTCCAATCTTTATATCAAGATATTGAGGGAAATCAACGTGGAATAGAAGATCCAAATGTTGATAACTATTTAGGTGTTTATGATCTAGGTGCATTTGAATATCAATCAAATGATCATATTTTTAAAAGCAGTTTTGAAATGTAGCATAACAGAGTTTTAAAAAAAAATATTGGTCAATTAAGAGCAAAATAACACTAATAAACAGGTTTTAGATAATCAATTCTTTCTAAGAAATGCACTTGAACATAAAGTCTTTTAATTTGATATTTTTTTAGAAATTTGGCTGACCAAATCTTGATAAATGACTTCATCAACTTGTGCAGATTGAGATAAATCTAGCATTTGTAATTTAACTTCTTGTATTTCTTTTTGAGTCTGAACGGCTAAAATTGAATCATTTTGTCGTTCTAACTTAAGTGTTAAAAACAATTGATACTCGAATAGCCATTTTTTATTTTGTAATTGTTGAACCTTCTGAAACCATTGATTTGCGAGCTCAGTTTTCTCAATAGAGCTGTAGCTATAGGCTAAAGTTAAAGCAGCAATGGCCTTTGATTGATCATCACTACCGTCTGAATTAAACACTTCTGTAGCTTGTTCAATGGCTTGAAGACTGTTTTGATTAAAATAGTAAGCCAGTGATAAATAAGCTTTATTTAAAGGTTGCTTGTATTTAAAGTTGATACTCTGAGATATTTTTAATCCTTTTTTGAGACTTTCTTCTGCTTCTTGCCAATTATATTGTCTTGCTGCATTGAGCCCCTTGTATAGTAAAAGAATACTCACACCGTTTTTTACTTTTAATGATTCAGCATATTTTCCTGCCAATTCAAGTAACTCTTCCGCCTTATCAAATTGATATGTCTGAACTAATAAATAGTTCAAAGTCGTTAGTTTTGGACTAATATAGGAAAATTCTTTGTTAGCGAGCTGATGTTTTATCGCTTGTTGAATCATCTGCATGGCTTCAATACTTCGGTATTGATTTTGGTATAAACCACTTAAAAAACTATAGGAGTTGGCAATGTGACGGCCATTACCAATCTTAAGAGCCATATCAAGTCCTTTTTGCCCTAACTGTAAAGCTTTATCATTATGATTCAGTATTAAATGGGCAGCTGCAAGGTTGTTATTTGCCATCATGGCACCCGTGTCGTCATTAATACTAATTGCATCTGTAATTGTTTTTTCAAACAACAATATGGCTTCATCAACCTTGTTATTTTTTTGGTATAAGTGAGCTAAAACCATTTGCGCATCAATCATCTGAATTGGACTTTCTGATTGCTGGAAGAAGCCAATAGCTGTATCAATGTGGTTCTTTTGAGAATCAAAGGATTGACTATTTTGCGGTAACATATTTAGACTTGTTGCCATGTCTAAATGGACCTGTCCTGCATTCTTTTTATCATCAACTCTTAGGAAATATTTCAATGCAAGATTGTATGATTCAAGGCTCTTATCATACTCTTGCAAGTGATAATGTGCCTTGCCTTTTTTTCCATATAAAAATGCCAGATCATCGATGGATAAATGGCTTTTATCTTGATTAATGGAACGAACAATGATGTCCATTCCTTCTTCCCAATTATTGGTCATTAATTCAATCATGGATTGTCTTTTACTTTTATTTAGATAATTGCTTTGATTGCTGTTGTTTAAATATTTTGAATAGATAAATAATAATGCTGCCACTATTAAAATGATCAAAAATAATGAGATAGCCATTGTTTTAGTTGACTTGATTGGTTGATTTTTGACTTTTTCTAAGGTTGAACTTTCTGGGGTTTGGATGATTTCATATTTAATTTTGTAACCTTTTCCATAGATATTCTCAATGGTGTCTTTGGGAAGTCCAGCTTTGAAAAAAAGCTTTCGGATGATTTCTATTTGTTTGAATACAGACGAATCACTCACTATCACATCTTTCCATACATGGTTAAGTAAATCGTCCTTGCTAATTACATCGCCTTGACTTTTTAATAACAGTTGTAGTGTTTGGAAACTTGCACTTTTTAAGTCAATGGCTTCACCATTAATGCTTAAGTTTTGATCTTTGATTGTGAAAATTGTACTGATAATCTGATAGTTCATGGTTGCTATCTTATCAACATCCTTTTTATTGTCTAGGTTTTTGATTGAAAACTACTTATCAATTAAATCATTAATGCTCAAGATAAAAAGCGCAATATTAGACAGTGAATTTTCACTAGAATTGGCACTTTATGAAATTAACAAGTGATTAAGTAAGCATTCATAGGACAATATTTAAAATGATAAGATGTTGCCATTGTACAAAAAATAATCTGTAAAACTGGCTAAATTAACAATATTTAACTAAATTATGCCTGTTTTTTTTGGCCAAATTGAAAATAGATTCTGTGATAGTGGTAAAATTCACCATCATTAATTACAAGAGACAGTTTTGCAAGAGTCAAAAACAGACAAAAAAAGTCAGGCACAATTAAGCGGGCCACAAGACGCAGATAAAATTAAAAACATCATCATTACAGCGATAGAAGACGCCAAAGGCAATGATACCATTGCTATTGAAGTGGGTCACCTCACGCAGGTAACAGATCACATGGTTATCACATCTGGCACATCTAATCGCCACATTCAAACCATTGCCGAAACTGCCATGAAAGCAGCCGAAGAAGCTGGTTTTGAAAAAATTGGAATTGAAGGACTAGGAAAGTCAGAATGGGTGGTTGTGGATTTTGCAGATGTTGTTTTACATATCATGTCACCCGCTGCCAGAGAGCACTATAATATTGAAGGTCTTTGGGATATTAATCCAGAAGTTGATTAATATTTCTTATGAAAATTAGACTTTTGGCAGTTGGGCAAAAAATGCCAAAATGGGTTCAAGAAACCTTTAAAGAGTATAATGGAAGACTGAATAAAAACCAGCAAGTAACTTTGGTAGAAATTGCGCCGGTTCATCGATCAAAATCCATCAGTGCTGATAAAGCCAAATCGGTTGAAGGTCAATCGATTATCTCGGCGATTAAACCAAATGAAAAAATAATTTTACTTGATGAATTAGGTGAAAGTTTATCTACTAAAAAACTGGCACAATCTATCTCAAAATGGCAAATGTCAGGATTAAACATTGCATTGGTAGTAGGTGGAGCAGATGGTGTCTCTGAAGAAATTAAGAAAAATGCCTATCATAAGTGGTCATTGAGTCAATTAACATTTCCGCATCCTTTGGTCAGGGTTATATTAATGGAACAAATCTATCGGGCTTACAGTCTTATTGCTAATCACCCTTATCACCGTGAGTAAATTTATAATATGAAACATGTTAATATCATCTTAGCCTCCCAATCTCCCAGAAGAAAACAATTGCTAGAACAAATAGGAATTATTCCAGATTGTCGTCCTGTATATATAGATGAAACAAAACAAGAATCAGAAACTCACCTTCAATATTGTATGAGAATGGCTTATGAAAAAGCTTTAGCTGGTTGGAAGCAATCAGATGAAACGAAAGCCATATTAGGTTCTGATACCATTGTAGTCTGCAACGATCAAACATTGGGTAAACCATCAGATGAAGCGGATGCATTTAACATGTTGAAAATGCTATCGAATAATGTCCATCAGGTCATAACAACAGTATGTCTTAAATCTAAAGCTGGTCAAAAAACAGTTGTTTCTATCAGTGATGTTGAATTTAGTGAAATTAATAACAATGAAATTCGTGACTATATTTCTAGTAAGGAACCCATGGATAAAGCTGGCAGTTATGCTATACAAGGATTTGCAGCCCAATGGATAAAAAGTATTTCAGGCAGTTATTCTGGTATCATGGGCTTGCCTTTGTATGAAACTTCAAAATTAATTCGAGAACATGCATGAGAGAAGAAATATTAATCAATACCACGCCAAATGAAACCAGAGTCGCGTTGGTTGAAAATGGTATTTTGCAAGAAGTTTTGATTGAAAGAAATCAGAATAGCTCAATTGTTGGTAATATTTACATAGGCCGTGTTGAGAAAGTTTTACCAGGTTTACAGTCTGCTTTTGTTGACATTGGTCTTCCAAGGTCAGCATTTATGCATGTCAGTGATGTTTACCCTCGAAAAAATGCCATTAGATTGGAAATCCAAGAAAAAAATTCAGAACTTGAAGAGAACTTATTGCCTTCCATTTCTAATTTAGTACATGAAGGCCAAAAAATTATTGTACAAGTTTATAAAGATGCGATTGGATCTAAAGGCGCACGTGTGACAGGTAAGTTAAGTATTCCCAGTCGTTTCCTTGTATTGTTACCGTATGAATCAAAAGTCAACACTTTATCAATACGCATTACTGAAGATCAAGAAAGAACTCGCCTGGTTAATATCCTAGAAAATTTAAATAACTCTGATGATTCACATGGTTTAATTGCAAGAACTAATGCAGAAGGGAGTCATGAAGAAGATTTAGAAAGAGATTATAAATTTCTATTAAAACTGTGGGATAAGGTTGCTGAAAGAATAAAGACCGGAAAGTTTAGAGACTTGGTTTACCATGAATTTGATTTACCAACCAAAACTGTTAGAGATTTTATTTCATCTGAAGTAGATACAGTTCGAACCGATTCATTCAAAGTGTTTTTGAAATTAAAGAAGTTTATTAATGAATTTGTATCTGAATGGAATGGTGAGCTGATTCATTATAAGGGCATAAGACCGATTTTTGATTTCCACAGTATTGATGATGAAATTAATAGAGCATTAAGTAAATTTGTCCCCTTAAAATCTGGAGGAAACCTTGTTATAGATCAAAATGAGGCAATGACTACAATAGATGTAAATACGGGTAAGTTTGTCGGTTATAGAACTCAGGAAGATACCATATTTAAAACCAACCTTGAAGCGGCTCAGATGATTGCAAGGCAATTAAGATTGAGGAATTTAGGCGGTATCATCATCGCTGACTTTATAGACATGACTGAAGAGGAACACAAAAAACAAGTGCTGAATATTTTACAGACTTATTTTGATAATGACCCAACCAGAACGTATATTCATGGATTAACTCAGTTAGGGCTTGTGGAAATCACCCGCAAAAGAACTACCGAAAATTTACAACAAATGCTAACAGAAAAATGTGTTGGTTGTCATGGTTTGGGCAGGGTCAAAACTGTTGAGTCGGTATGTTACGAACTTTTTAGAGAGATAATCAGAGCGGTAAGACAATTCCAAACAGGAAAAATCATGGTGATTGCATCCACTCCTCTTATAGAATACATTTATGATGAACAAACAGATGCTTTATCAGAGCTTGAAGAAGAGTTGGGCAAAAGAATCACTTTACAGGCCGAAAACTCCTATTCTCAAGAGCAATTTGACGTGGTGTTAATGTAATTTAATGACAAACTTAGCAAAACATTCATTTTTATTTCGAATTTGGATTCGACTGAGAGGTTTGCTTGCCATTATTATAATTATGTTTGGTGTTTTGGTGGGTTTGGCATCACTTATTTTACCCAATGAAAAATTATATAAAGATTTTGTAGTTGAATTTTTAGCCAAACAATGGGGCAAAAAAGTACGTATTGATAAAATATCTGGAAAATGGAATGGATTTGGTCCAAATTTTATTATTCAAGGGTTGCAGATTAAAGGTGATGATGAAGTTTTTGTTCAACAAGCTTCGCTCTACGTTAATATCTTTGAATATTTAATTCCTAAAGGCTCAACTGGTATTATTCTTGGCATAAATGATATCGCCGTAGATTTTGAAAGGAAGACATCTGGAAAAATTGTATTAACGGGAGAAAGTGAAAAAAATAAAAGTGTTTCGAGTGATATTGAAAAGCTATTATCAAGCGGAACATTATCGGTCCAAAACCTGTCACTTAATCTTTTTGATTCTATTCAGCAAAAAACAACTGAAATAAACTCACATATCACGGTTCAACAAAATAATGCTAAAAGAGCATTTGCATTAGAAATTGATTCGCAGGAGTTGGCTGAAAAATTGATTATTAAATCTGTAACAGACAAGCGATTAGATTTTTTAACCCAAGCCAAATGGTATCTGCAAACCCAAAATTTATCCCTTCAGTATCTGGGTAAATTAATCAACAAAAATTATTTACCTAATTCACAGGTGAATTCTGAACTATGGTTTTCAACTTCTAAAGGCAATATTGTGGAATTGATGGCTAAAGCAGAATTATTTGGAAACGTCATCAATAATAAAACTGATTTATCAGGAACTGCAACATTGGCTTATAAAGGCAGTGATCAAAATTGGAATGCAGAATTAGTGCTGAACGATGTTAAAACTCAATCAATTTCACAAGAAAAAATTGATATTGAAATAAAAAGAAATGATGCGTTTATATATTTAAAAGCTGATGTGCTAGATGTTTCATTATTAAAAGCGATTACGCAAGTGATTAATATTTCAAATGAAGAATTTGATGCATTGCTATTAGATGGAAAACTCAATAATGTTGAAATTAAGTACGATGTTGATCTCAGACGATTGGTTGAAGCTAGAGTTCAATTTCAAGACATTAATTTTGATGCGGATTTTGGAAAATTTACCAATCTATCTGGTGAAATCAGTATGTATGATGACCAGATCAACGTCTTATTTGACTCAGATAATGGAACGGCTATTATGCCAGATTATATTCGTGGTGAAGTCCAATGGGAAAAATTGTTATTGTCTGCCCAAACATCCATGCAAGATGATTCATTGGATTTTAAAATCAATACAATGTGGTGTGATTGCAAAGATTTTATTTTAGATGGTTCAGCAAGAATAGGTGTGGATGAAGGTTTGTTTTTAGATTTGGCCTTTGCTGTTTATGAAGCACAAGCTAATCAACTTTATAAATATTGGCCAATAAAAAAATGGAAACCAAATGTCCTTAATTTTTTAGATTCTGCACTGGTTTCAGGGGTCGTTAAAAATGGCATGATTCTCTATCATGGTCAAGTTGCTGATTATCCTTTTAATAACAATCAAGGAAGGTTTGCCACGTATTCCAACTTGGTGGATGCTACAGTAAAATACCATAAAGATTGGCCTGAGGTTGATCGCTTTGATGCAATAGTAACGACGTTAAATAGACAGTTAGATGTTCAGTCGAGCAAAGGAACGGTTTTAAATACGCAGATTAAAAACGTCTATGCAGATATAAATAACCTAAAATTACCACACTTGAGCGTTGATATATTGGCATCAGGGTTAGATAATTTTTTAATCAATATTTTAAAAAACTCACCGATGAAATCAGGGCTGAATGTACTCAATCAAGATATATTATTGAAGGGAGAGCAAGAAGTAACATTGAATCTTGAAATACCTTTAAAACAACCGAATGCTAAAGTTGAGCCAATAGGAAGTATCAAGTTTAATAATACCGATTTTCAACTGGGACAATTTCAATTACATGATTTAAATGGAGTGATGGATTTTGTTGGTTTTTCAATGATGTTAAATCAAATTCAAGCTATGTTTTTGAATCAAGAAGTCTTGCTTTCAGGCGAAATACTCAATAAAAAAGATCAATTGGCTGTTGTTAACGTTTTATTGAATGGAAACTATAATATTGAAAACTTTGAATCCTTATTGGGCTTTAATATTAATGCACAAGGCATATCTCCTTGGTTGTTTTCTATTTCCAACAAGAACTCAAATGAAATTAATTTTTCTGCGCAATCAAACCTAGAAGGAGTTACTGTTGATATGCCTGCTCCATTTAATAAACCTTCAGAAACACAATCACCGTTTTCTATTACCTGTACTTTGCCCTGTACAAACAGTGGCTGGGATATTTCATATGACAAGACATTTACAAGTCATTTTAATTTAGATGCAACGACAAAACAATTTAAGTTAAATACATTGAAATTTGGTGAAAATGAAAACAATAATGATTTAATTTTTGGTGGTGAGTTAGATGTAGTCGATGTGGATAAGTGGATAGAACTGTTGGCCAGTAAAAATTCGCTAAGCAGCTCAAATGAACTTCCTCTTGATAACATGAAAGTTCATATAAATAAGCTAATATTTATGTCTCGTGAATTACAAAATGTTGCAGTAAAAATTACCAATGAAAAAGAATCAATCAATTTTGATGTCAATGGAGATGAAGTAAAAGGTAAAATTATTATTGCCAAAGAACTGGATAAAAAAGGGATTATTGTTCAATTAGATAAATTGCATTGGTTGGAATCAGTTGAGGAATCAGAGACCCAAAAAGTCGCAAAAGTGAGTAGCAACTATCCAGCTTTACATGTCTGGATTGGAGATTTTGTTTATGATGGGATACCCTTAGGTGAATCCAGTATTGAGGTGAGGCCAGTTGCAGAAGGAATAAAAGTTGAAAAATTTAATACAGAATCTGAATTAATGAGGCTCAATATCAACGGAAATTGGTACAGAGATAAAGGAAGCAATGGCACCTCAAAATTTAATATCATTATGACCTCAGTCGACATAGCACAATTCTTAAAAAAGCTGGGATTTGATGCGCCTATATCTGAAGCGCAAACCATTATTGATATGCAAGCTCAATGGCCAGGTTTTCCAAGTCAATTTGAAATTAAAAACATCACTGGCAACATGAGTATAGAAGTTGGTGAAGGTGAAGTGGTGGATGCAAAACCAGGAATGGGTAGGGTTTTAGGTTTGTTTAGTTTAACCAATTTACCCAGAAGGCTTATTTTAGACTTCAAGGATGTTCTTGGCAAAGGTTTGCACTTTAATTCAATGCAAGGGCAATTCGTGTTAAATAATGGAGAGGCTTACACTGATGCATTTATCATTGATTCAACCAGCGCAAATATTGTGGTTAAAGGCCATACAGGGCTAGCCAATCAAGACTATAATCAAACTGTTATTGTTACACCCAGAGTAGGAAGAGTTCTGCCCACCATTGGTGCAATTGCAGGTGGAGCTGTGGGAGCAGCAGCAGGATTTATAGTGCAAGGTATGTTTAGTAAAGGCTTGAAAAATGTTGGGAAAATTATATACAAAGTAACTGGAAGTTGGGATAATCCCAACATCGAATTAATAGAAACCAAAGAAAGTGTGAATGAAAACTAAAATATTCAGCATGACCTATTTACTGATAATAATGTCAATAGGATCATATGTAGCTTATGAATCTTGGGGTAATGCCATTGGATATTCTCATACAGTTAATAAAATCACCACTCAATTACACATGGAAGATAATCTAAAAAATTCTGGAAAAAAAATTTTAGAGACAATTACTTTTAGTTTATATGATGGTTATACAGAAAGTGTAAATGAAATAAAAGCCCTGAAACAAAAGAGTGAAAAGTATGATAACAATGCCTTTCGGTTTACTAAGGCCTTTATTGGCATAGTGTTACTGTCCTTGGTTTTATTTTTTATTGGCAAACATATAGTGCTTTTATTGGGCCTGATTTCTTTGTCTGTCATAGCCTTAGTAACAGGTTGGTTTTCGCCAATCTTAGAAATAACGGCTTATCAAGATATTCCAATGCTGGGCAACACAATATTTCAGTATGAATCTAAAAGTATAATTTCTGCGCTAGAAAAAATATACAGTCAACAACAATATATGATTGCTGTCATCATATTACTTTTTACTGTGATTACACCGATTATTAAAACGATTGTGATGCTCACTATTTGTTTGAGAAAAAAATTGCACTTATCATCAAAACGTATAAAATTTTTATCATTAATTGGTAAATGGTCAATGCTGGATGTATTTGTTGTTGCCATAATTGTAACTTATTTTTCAATGAAATCCACAGGCCAAACTGACGCTAACTTACAAATTGGAGTTTATTATTTTAGTTTATATGTCATCTTGTCTATGATTTGCACTTTGATACTAACGCATAAAACTAAATCAGAAGTAAAATAAGTTAATATATAATTCAGGCAATGAAATACTATTCTTCTTTCCAAATTACGGCAGAAAACTCACTTAATAATAGAGCCATTAATTATGGAGATGGTTTGTTTGAAACCATGCACGTAAAAAATCGTACTATCAATCTGTGGCCATTTCATTGCCAGCGTTTGATGACAAGCCTAAAAAAACTAGATATTAATCCTTTAAACGCCAATGAATTAAGATCAAATGTTCAGTCTTTGATTACTGATAATCAATCCTATGTCTTAAAACTGGTTGTATTTAGAGACGATAAAAGTAGAGGATATTCAAGTCGCTCAAAAAAAGCACAGTATTTTATGACGTTAAACCCTTATATTAAAACATCAGTTTCAGATGAACTTACGGTTTCACCAATCAAATTATCGCATCAAAATACATTAGCAGGGATCAAACATTTAAATAGATTAGAACAAGTCTTGGCGAGTCAACAATTACTGCAAACCGATTATTCTGACGCCATTATGTGTGATCAAAAGGACAGAATTATTGAAACCACTAATAAAAACATAATCTTATTCAAAAACAATAAAATATACTCACCAAAACTCAACAAGTCAGGTGTTCATGGCGTAGCATTAAGTTGGTTACAATCACAAGGGCATAAAATATTTTGGAAAAAAATTGAATATGCTGACCTACATAAGTATCATGGAATGATGGTTTGTAATAGCATACAAGGGTTTAAATCAATTAAAAAAGTAGGCAGTAAAATTCTTTTTAGTGAAAAACTAAACATAGCCAAAAAAATAAAAGAACAATGGAAAAAATCATGTTAAAAAAACTTTTTTTGCTCACTATTCTATTGGGTACTTTTGCAGTCGGAGCCTTTGGCTATTACTATTCTCAATATCAACTATTTTTAAATACCAGTGTTTTCCAAAAAGATACCGTTGTTGATATTCAAAAAGGCAAAAGCTTTAAAGGATTTAGTCAATATCTGTTGGCTAATAATGCCAATGGTGAAGAGTGGAATTGGCGAATATTTGCCCGGCTAGAAAAAGTGGCTTCAAAATTAAATGCAGGAGAGTTTCTCATAGAAGCAGAATTGACACCGCTGCAAATGATGGAAAAAATAGCAAAAAATCAAGTTAAAACCTATCAATTTACAATTGTTGAAGGAACAAACTGGCGCGAATTAAAATATAAATTATTGGACGAAACTGATTTGTTGCATACTTTAAATGATATTAATGATGAACAATTATTGGCCATTCTTGATTCTGAAAGAACAACGCCTGAAGGATTGTTTTTACCAGAAACTTATCAATTTGTACGCGGTGACTCGGATGTTGATATATTAATTAGGGCTCACCAGTCACTTAAGCAAGGACTGCTGAAATATTGGCAAGAAAGAAAAAATAATGTGCCCTACAAAAACGCCTATGAAATGCTTACTTTGGCTTCTATTGTAGAAAAAGAGACGTCTCAAGCACATGAAAGAGATCAAATTGCTGGTGTTTTTGTTAGGCGGCTGCAAAAAAACATGAGATTACAAACAGATCCAACCGTTATTTATGGACTGGGAGAAAGCTATGATGGAGACATTAAGAGCAAAGATTTGAAGACTGATACGCCTTATAATACTTATACAAGAAAAGGATTAACACCGACTCCAATTGCAATGGCCAGCATAGAATCTATAGCAGCATGTGCGCATCCAAAAGATGGTACTGCTTTATATTTTGTGGCCAATAATCGAGGAGGACATTATTTTTCAGATACTTATGAAGAACATAAAAATGCCGTTAAAGGATATTTAAAAGGTGAAAAATTGTGAATAACACTAAGAAGCCTTTACCACAATTCATTACTTTAGAGGGATCTGAAGGTGCAGGAAAAACAACGGCATTAAAAATTATTCAAAAAAATCTTGAAAAGTGGGGTATAGATTATATCTGCACCAGAGAGCCTGGTGGAGAACCAACAGCGGAAAAAATCAGAGATATATTGTTGTATTCGGACCATTTACACCCAAAAACAGAATTGTTATTAATGTTTGCCTCAAGAAATGAACACATTGAGAATGTAATTAAGCCTGCTCTAAAACAAGGTAAATGGGTTATTTCAGATCGCTATGTTGATGCCAGTTATGCCTATCAAGGCGGTGGCAGAGAGCTTGGTTTTAATCGCATAAAATGGCTGGATGAGTACATAGTTTCAGATACACAAGCTGACTTTACTGTCTTATTGGATATTGATCCAGTGATTGGCTTAGAAAGAATTAAGTCTCGTGGCCAGATAGACCGTATTGAACAAGAAAGTATGGATTTTTTTATTAGAATTTCAAAAGCTTACAGAAAAAAAGCAAAAATAGATTCACATAAATATGCAGTGATTGATGCTTCACAAACCCTTAAAAAGGTTGCAATAGATATTGAAAAAGCTTTGGCTGATTTTAAGGATAAATTGAAATGACTGAATACCCTTGGTTAAAAGAGCACTTAGAAAGATGGCTTAAGTTAAAGCTTTCTAATCAACTTCCACATGCAGTTTTGTTATCTGGAAACAACGGATTGGCAAAACGACAACTCGCTCAAGAAATGGCTCATATAGCTGTATGTGAAAAATTGTCAAACAAAGGTGTGTGCCATCATTGTAAAGGCTGTCTGTTATTTAAATCTGGAAATCATACTGATATTAAGACAATAACAGCAGAAAAAGAAGTCATTAAGATTGATCAAATTCGAAAACTATCAAAGGATGTTGTTTTAAGTTCATCTCGCAATCAGCACAGAATAATGGTAATAGAAAATGCTGAAAAAATGAATAAATCATCTGCCAATGCCTTATTAAAAACGTTAGAGGAACCTCCTGAAAATGTAGTCATCATACTAACCAGCAGTGAAATTGGACAACTGCTGCCAACCATAAAAAGTCGTTGTTTTAAAATAACCATTCACTCTTTAGATCATGGCCAAATTAGTCGTTATCTTAATGATTGTGGTTTAGACAATAAAAAAGATATTGAACGGGCAATTTTACTCTCGAATAATGCTCCATTAATGGCAGTTAACATATTAAAAAACAATACTTTAGAACACGTTAAAGATATGTTGTTAGATTTGAATTATTTAACTAAAAAACAAAAAACTGTTGTTGAAGTGACGCAAAAATGGATAAAAAACGAACAAATTAGTTATCTGAATTTTGTCGCTAATTATTATTTAAGTATTATAAAATACAACATGGGTATAAACCATAAAATTGATTTTACTCATTTATCCAAAGAAAATTATTCTTATGTTGAAAATCAAAACAAAAAACTCTTAACATTTATCAATAATATATTTATTTTGATGGCCAGACAAAAAACTGCATTAAAAATTGAACTGCTCTTAGAAGAGTTGTTAATTGGGTGGCAAAATGATTTTGAAATTAAGCAAACTCAAAATTTACATTAATCCAAATTATTATGTATAATAATGCATATAATCATTAATAGAGGCGAAATTTATGGCATTTATGGCTGCCGGAATGGGCAAAAAAGGTATCTTATCTTGTGAAATAAAGGATGTTACTGAACTTCATAAACTCTATATGCCATTTATAGAAAATGGTGGAATCTTTGTGAGTACAACAAGTAAGTATGCTTTAAATGACGATGTTTTTTTATTGTTGTCGCTCATGGAAGAAGAAAAATTTCCTGTGACAGGAAAAGTTGTTTGGATAACTCCTGAGGGAGCTGGAGGAGTCAACAAAGCTGGCATAGGCGTACAATTCTCAGATAATTCAGATATGGAGCAAGCCAGAACAAAAATAGAGACTTTATTGGCTCCCTTCAAAGGAGATGAGTTGGCGACTCAAACCATGTAATTATGTCATCACTTTCACTCTCCATAACCAATACTATTGAAAAACGGATAAGAGAAGCAGAACGATTTCAATATATTTCAAGTAATAAATCTGAGCAGATTATTGAGGCTTTAAGGCAAATTTCAGTGCGTTCAGGAATGGCAATTTACATTTGGTCGGCTAATATTGGTTTGGTTAATATTAAATCTAGACAAACTCCCTTACCAGCCACAAAGACTGTATTAGAAGCATTGAGATATGCCACAAAAAACCATTATTTCGCTGTTTATGTGTTTCCGGGTATTAATAATGTAGATCTATTAGAAATTAAATCTACTCTACCAAATGCCATGAACTTTTTGGGTATTAATAAAAATACACGATTTTTATTCCTTGTAAAAGAAGGCGTCGTTTTTTCATTTTTAAAGAACAAGGCTGAAAAAATTGAATTGATTAATAAGCACACAAAAAAGTACAAATTAAGAGATTCTAAATGGGTTTTAGCCAATGAATAAAAATATTGAACATATCAAATTTCAGGTGTGTTTATGAGCCATTTATTATCGGGAGATACACCAGAAGATTTATGTAATTTGTTTTTTAATGATTCAAATCAAGCAATCATTATAGTTAATGCAGACCACAAAAAAATCATCCATGTTAATGATGCGCTTATCGACTTATTAGGAGCTTCTGAAGATCAATTAATAGGTAAAAATTGGTATGATCTAGATAAACCATCTAACCAAGTAAACTATGATAGTTATACCAAAGAGATATCATCAAATGATTCTGTAAATTTTAGTATTGAATACCAAAATAAAGGCATAAAAAAAATATTAAATGCGAATTATCATATGAGTGTTTTAGAGGGTGAAATTGTATTTCTAGGGTATTTAATTTCTGAAAAAACCCAAAGTTTATCGCCTGAGTTATTTAATAGTTTAGATCAGATATACAAAATGGATAGTATTTCAAACGACATGGAATCAGTTATTTTTGAAATTAAGAAAACTTTGAGTTTTGACTTTGTCCTTTTTATTGAATTTAATAACAACAAAATAATAAATTCTATAGCCAGTGGTAACAAAGAAAAAACACAAACAGTGTTAAATAATTCTAAACAATTAATCATTGAACTTTTAAAGAATAAAGAAGAGTTAAGGCTTGATAAAAATCTAAATAAGATGGGGGATTACGTAGAAATATTAACCGTCAACTCTCTCCAGTCATTCTGTCATTACCCCATTCACTATCAAAATAAAATCTATGGTTCAATTATTGCTGGAGGTGAAAATAAAATAGAAAACTGGAATACGATTTCTATTTTGTTAAATGCATTGGTTTGTCAATCAAGGTTTGCATTATTTCAACAATCTATTGTTGAACAAAGAGAGTTAGAGGGGCAGTTTGATAAATTAACAGGTTTAGCCAATAGAAATGCGATGAGTAAAAAGTTTGCTCATATAATTAAAGACGGAATAAGTGCTGACAAATATTTGTCTTTAATGATCATTGATATTGATAAACTTAACTTCTTGAATAAAAGTTTAGGGATTGAATATACCAATCAATTAATTATTTGTATTGCTCAAATTTTAACGAAGGAAATTAGGTCTAAAGGAGAGGTATTTAGGTTGTCAGGTGATGAGTTTATGATTTTATATCATCCACATCTTGATAAAAAATTAGCCGAATCTATGGTTAAAGATCTGATTAAAAAATTAAGCAAACCAATTTTATTAAGTAACGGTGAAGATATTTGTGTTAACTTTAATATCGGAATATCCATTTTCCCAGATGATGGTCAAACGGCATCAAGTATGATGAAAAATGCTGATTTAGCTATGTATGATGCCAAACTGAAGGGTAAGAATTCTTATGTTGTATTTAAATATTCTGAAACAGGTCAGGCTTTAAAACAAAAAACAGAAATGGTTGAAAACTTGAAAAATGCAATTCAGAAAAAACATTTTACTGCCTATTTTCAACCTAAAATTAATGCTCAAACAGAGGATATTATTGGTTTTGAAGCATTGGTCAGGTGGATAGATCCGGAAATTGGTCTGATAAACCCTGGACACTTTATTCCATTGGCTGAAGAAACCGGACTTATTAATGAAATTGGTGATTTTATCACGCAACAAGCTTGTGAAAAATTGGTTGAATGGCAAAAGAGATTTGGATTATCTTTGTCATGCTCAATTAATCTATCAGCAGTCCAGTTATGCGATCCAGGTTTATCAAAAAAATTAGATAAAATTATAAATAGCTCAGGTGTACACCCACATTTTGTTGATTTTGAAATAACTGAGACAATTAGTTTGGATGAGATTCCTAACTTAGTTAATTGTTTAAATGAAATAGTAGATATAGGTTGTACTCTTTCGATTGATGATTTTGGAACAGGCCATTCGAGTTTAGATTATGTGAAGAGAATTCCTGCAAAATATATTAAAATTGATCAATCATTCGTTAGGAATATTGGTTTAAATCCAGAAGACGAAGCCATTTTAGATGCAACCATCAATATAGCCAAAAGACTCAACAGGGAACTTGTCGCTGAAGGAGTTGAAACAGAACAACAAAGAGAATACTTATTAGATAGAGACTGTGAATATTTTCAAGGTTTTTTGTTTTCAAGACCTTTACCACCGCATGAAATAGATAAACTACTTGAAGAGCGCGTCAAGCTGATGGGATCAAGATAACTATTTCTATGTCTCGCTTTAACCGTTTATACTTAAACTCAAAAATACTTTAAATATGTTAAACTTTATGAATAAGTTAATGTCCTAGAAAGCAACAATGAAAAATAAACTGGATAAAAACAAAGATATGTCAGAAAAAGCCATTGACTTAGAGCTAGTAAAACAAGCTCAAAAAGGTGACATCAAAGCTTTTGAGCTATTGGTGCAAAGATATCAACAGAAAGTGGGTGGTGTTATATCCAAGCTGATTAAGGATTACCATGAGATACAAGATATTACTCAAGATGTATTTATTAAAGTTTACAAAGCATTGCCGAAATTTAGAGGAGATTCAGCTTTCTACACTTGGATTTATAGAATAGCCATTAATACAGCAAAAAATCACTTAGTTGCCAAAGGAAGAAGAATCCAAAATTCAGATATTGAACCATCTGAAGCGGAAAGTTATTCTGGAGGCTATGAGAAACAAAATTTTGATACGCCAGATGCAGAATATGAACGTCAAGAAATTGAAAAAATCCTTCATCAATCAATTTCTGGATTACCAGCTGACTTGAAACAAGCCATTATATTAAGAGAAGTTGATGGTTTGAGTTACGAAGAGATAGCTGAAAAAATGGACTGTCCAATTGGAACAGTCAGATCTAGAATATTTAGAGCAAGAGATGCAGTTGATAATGCCTTAAAGCCACTGCTGCAAAAAGAACAAAAGAGAGAAAATTATGTCAGATAAATCTAATCAACAAATATCCAACTTGATGGATGGCGAACTTGAAGTCAATGCCAGTCAATTCTTATTGAAACGCATGGCATCTGATGACTCGCTGTCAAAAACTTGGGGAAACTATCATATGATTAAATCTTGTTTGCAAAAACAAGCTGATGAACCTTGGATAGACATTGCCTCAAAAGTAACCCAACAATTGCAAAATACAGATGATGGTTTTTCGCAACAGTCTGCTGAAGTAAAAACACCTTTGATGCAGCGTTGGTTAAAACCTGTAATGGGACTTGGTATTGCAGCCAGTGTTGCTTTTATGTCTGTAACTATGCTTAAAAACCAACAGATTAATGGTGTTCAATCACCTTCAGCCGATGAGTCTATTGCAACAGTTGAAGTGATGAACCCAATATTGCAGACCAATATAAATGCGACTGCAGCAGCCAGTGAGACAACATTAATGCCTCCACCTTCGCTGAGTCGTTATCCTACATTGTCAAACCAACAAACTAATTTAAAACTCGGTGAGTATAATTCTCAAGCACCTTATATTATAATTATTAATCGAGCAATGGGATCAGAAAATACCAAAAGTTATAGCCCTATTCGATCTCAGGATATCAGTGATTGATTAAGTTAGCCAAAATAACTGACATTGATTCAAGACGAGTGGTTTTGAAACTTGAAGAAAATGTCAAATGTACAGATTGTAAAAGCCGTTGTTCGAACGGCTTTTTAAGTTTTTTATTTCATAAAAAAAATAAAGGGTTACTTTTTGTTGCGTTAAACTCTTCAGAAGTTTTGAACAGTCATTTAAAAGATGATCAACAGTTTTTTCAAACAACACATAAAAAAAATGACATAGTAGGCTTGAATTTTAATGAAAATGACCTATTTAAAATGTCATTAATTTTATACGGTCTGCCTATAATAATTTTTATTATGATGTTGTTCATAGGATATTATACTTTTGATTTGTTTCAATTCAATGCTGACTTTGGTGGAGTTTTAGGTTTGATTTTAGGTTTGTATCTGTCTAAAGTAATGATCAAACATTTTAAAATTAATTGCAAACCAGAAGTCAAATTTTTTAAATAATTAATGGCACTTTTATTCGGCATTTTTGTCCTATAACAAACATCACAGATGTTACATCACAAACCCTTATTTTTTTAAATCGAATAGAGGAATAAAAAATGAAAACTAAAATTACACCTATAATATTTGGTATCTTAGTATTAGCTATTTCAACTTTGAGTCATGCTAAACAAGTATATTTGCCTGATTTCACAACATTAGTTGAAAAAACAGGTCCAGCAGTTGTCAATATCATGGCAACGACAAATGCTTCCGAATCTGGTCAGCAAAGTCCCTATGGGAGTCAGTTAGAGCGATTTTTTGGTTTACCTCAACAGCCACAACAAGATAGGCAAGCAGGAGGTTCTGGCTTTATAATATCTGAAGATGGCTATGTACTCACAAATCGACACGTCATTTATGGAGCGGATGAAATAACTGTTAAATTAATCGACAAAAGAGAATTTAAAGCAGAATTAATTGGAGAAGATGAAGCCAGTGATATTGCACTATTAAAACTTGATGCTGATGATTTGCCTATTTTGAAAATTGGTGAATCTAAAAAAAGTAAAATTGGTGAATGGGTGATGGCAATTGGTTCTCCATTGAGTTATGAGAATTCAGTAACAAAAGGCATAATTTCCGCAAAGGGCAGAAAATTTAATCGACAAAACTATGTTCCCTATATACAAACTGATGTACCAATTAATCGCGGTAATTCAGGTGGCCCATTAATAAATATGGATGCAGAAGTTATTGGTATTAATACTCTCATATTGTCAAGTACAGGCGGTTATATGGGGTTATCATTTTCGGTTCCCATAGATGTGGCCATGTCAGTTGTCGAACAATTGAAATCTTCAGGAACTGTTAAAAGAGGGTTGTTGGGTGTCAATATTCAACAAGTTTCTCCTCAGATGGCAGAATATTTAGGGCTTGATAGACCCAAAGGCGCTTTGGTTACAAATGTAAATGAAGGGTCTGCTGCTGCCGAAGCAGGAATAAAAGTTCAAGATGTTATTGTTAAATTTAATGGCGAAACAGTTGAATCTTCTGAATTATTACCTCCAATGGTTGGGCTTGTTAAGCCAGGAACAAAAGTCATGTTAGATGTACTGAGAGACGGTGATTCTAAAGTTATTTATGCAGTTTTAGATGGACTCGAAAATTCTAATGTGATCGCTGCAAGCACTGAGCCAAAATCTGAAAAATTAGAAGTGGGTTTTGAAGTGGCTGATTTGAGCGAAGATGAAAAAGAACAGTTGGACTTAGAAATGGGCGTCTATGTGAAAGAAGTCAATAATAGGAAGGTTACAAAAGCGGGATTAAATCCTGGTGATATTATTGTTTCGATGTCAAAAGTCAAAGTTAAAAATGTCAAACACTTCAAAGAATTACTGAACAATTTAGAAGAAGACGAACCAATTGTCCTATTAATTAAGCAAGGAGCTGGAAATCGATTCATTGTGATTGAACGAAGCTAAAGCATTAGGTACAATACTCAATTAATTTTTATTAAAAATCCCGTGTTTTGCGGGATTTTTGTTTATATGAGAACCCAAATGAAGAATATTCGTAACTTTTCCATCATTGCTCACATCGATCATGGTAAATCGACATTAGCTGACAGATTTATTCAGCATTGCGGTGGTTTATCTGATCGTGAAATGGATAAACAGGTTCTTGATAGTATGGATATTGAAAGGGAAAGAGGCATTACCATAAAGTCTCAAGCTGTTAGCTTAGATTATATCGCAAAAGACGGCAAAACATATCACCTAAATTTAATTGATACACCTGGTCATGTTGACTTTTCCTACGAAGTATCTCGGTCATTAGCAGCATGTGAAGGCGCTTTGTTAGTTGTTGATGCTGCCCAAGGCGTTGAGGCTCAAAGTGTCGCCAATTGTTATACTGCTATTGAGCAAGGGCTGGAAGTATTACCTGTTATCAACAAAATTGATTTGCCTTCAGCAGATATCGATAAAGTGAAACAAGAAATTGAAGATGTTATTGGTATTGATGCCAGTGAGGCAACTTTGACTAGTGCTAAAACGGGTGTTGGCATTGTTGATGTGCTAGAAGCCATTATTAAATTAATACCAGCACCCTCTGGAGACATTAATAAACCTCTTCAGGCTTCAATAATTGATTCATGGTTTGATAACTATTTGGGTGTTGTCTCATTAATCAGAATTTTTAATGGAAGGCTTGTTAAAAAGGAAAAAATCAGAATTATGTCCCTTAAAACGGACCATGTTGCAGATAATGTAGGTATTTTTACACCAAAAAGATTAGAAAAAGATGAGTTGACTTGTGGCCAAGTTGGATTTGTCTCTGCTTCAATCAAGAATGTCCATGGCGCACCAGTTGGGGATACCATTACAGCCTCTAAAAACATGGCAGAAAAACCTTTGCCAGGATTTATGGAGTCACAACCTAGGGTTTTTGCAGGATTATTCCCCACATCATCAGATGATTTTCAAGGCCTAAGAGAAGCGTTAGAAAAATTAAAATTAAATGATGCCGCTTTAGAATATGAGCCAGAATCGTCAACAGCGTTGGGTTTTGGATTCAGATGTGGGTTTTTAGGTATGCTACATATGGAAGTCATACAGGAACGCATAGAAAGAGAGTTTGACATAGATTTAGTGACCACTGCACCGACAGTGATTTATGAATTAGTGACAAATAAAGGCGAAGTAATCAAGCTTGATAATCCAGCTGATTTACCGGAAATGTATCAAGAAATAAGAGAACCAAAAATTAATGCAAATATTCTGCTTCCAGACGAATTCGTTGGAAATGTTATTGGATTATGCATTGAAAAGCGCGGTATTCAGAAAAATATTACATACATGGGATCTCAAGTGTCTCTTCAATTTGAATTGCCTTTAAGTGAAGTGGTTTTAGATTTTTTTGATAGATTAAAATCTGTTTCTCGCGGTTATGCTTCATTTGATTATGAATTTAGTCACTTTGAAGAAGGAGATTTAATTAGATTAGATGTGCTGATCAATGGCGAGCTTGTTGATGCATTATCAGTTCTCACACACAGAGGTAATGCACGCAAAAGAGGAAAGGATTTGGCTGAAAGATTGAAAGAATTAATTCCTAGACAAATGTTTGATGTTGCTATTCAAGCTGCAATTGGCGCCCATATTATTGCTCGAACAACAGTAAAAGCATTGCGAAAAAATGTTACGGCAAAATGTTATGGTGGCGATGCCAGCCGTAAGAAGAAATTGCTGGAGAAACAAAAAGCAGGCAAAAAACGCATGAAGCAAATCGGCAGAGTGGAAGTGCCACAATCAGCATTTTTAGCCATTTTAAAAGTAGACTAAATAAAATATCTATTGATATTAATAAATAAGAAGAAAACATATGAACGAAATACATTTTGATTTTGAAGCCTTTTTAACCTTAGCTAGTGCAATAACTGCTGTGCTGTGGGGTTTATCTATTTACTTTAGAAAATCCAAAGCCAAAGAAAATTTTGGTGTCAGAGCAACAGAATCAATCGGATCTTTTTTCCCTGTTTTATTGTTTGTATTGGTTATTAGAACATTTGTTTTTGAACCCTTTAGAATCCCGTCGTCTTCAATGATGCCAACTTTATTGACTGGGGATTTTATTTATGTCAATAAGTTTTCCTATGGATTTAAGTTGCCAGTATTACACGATACCATCATAGAAGTAGGCAAACCTAAAAGAGGCGACATTGTCGTGTTTCGCTTTCCAGCTGATCAATCGATTGATTATATTAAAAGAGTAGTGGGAATTCCGGGTGATAAAATTAGTTACGATACAAGAAAAAAACAACTTTACTTGAACGGAAAATTAGTTGAACAAGAATTGGTTGGAAGTTATCAAGGCTTAATGGATGACATCGACGTTGATAAATTTGCAATCGAAAAGACTGAGACAATTGATGGTGTTAATCATCAAATGTTTACTATAAATAATCGCCGTGGTGGCCCTTCCAAATTTATAGATGTCACTGTGCCGGAAGGCAGTTACTTCACATTAGGCGATAATCGTGATAACAGTGCAGATAGTAGGGCATGGGGATTTGTGCCAGAAAGAAATTTAGTTGGCCGTGCAGTATTTATTTGGATGCATTGGCGAACAGAAGACTTTTTCGAAGGCTTAAAACGTATTGGAACAAAGTTAAAATAGCTGATAAAATTTCCTTATAATTGAATTTTATCATTCTCATGATAGAATGAAGATAATTTTATGCGAGAGAATATATGAAACATCAAAATAGACAACAAGGCATGTCAATGATTGGCTTGGTTTTTTTTATGAGTTTACTGGCTTTTATTGTCTATGCAGGCATTCGTTTGGGTCCCATATATAATGAATATTATTCTGTAGTTAAAGTGATGAAATTAGTTGCCAGTAAGCCTGGCGCAGCAAATAAATCTATTGCTGATATAAAAACTGACGTAATAAAGAATTTTAATACGAGTTATGTTAAAAGAGTTAAGAGAAATGACATAAAAATAGTCAGAAGTCGTGGCAAACAACTGCAAATCAAATATGAAGTTCAAGAACCATTTATTGGAAACCTCGACTTTCTTGTGCGCTTTAATAAATCAGTTCCACTAAAATAGTACAATGCTATTGTTCTCAATTTAACTGATAGATAGAAATTATCTGATGGATAATATACTGGGTCAAAAAATTGAGTTCAAAAATACTCAACTGTTAACTATTGCTTTAACCCATCGCAGTGCCAATAAAAATAATAACGAAAGACTTGAGTTTCTGGGAGATAGTATATTAGGATTTGTAGTTACCAAATGGTTATATAAAAATTTTCCTGCTGTATCTGAAGGAAAACTTTCCCGAATGAGATCAAGCTTAGTTAAAGGAGAGACATTAGCAGCAGTTGCCAGACATTACCAACTAAGTGATAGATTAATCCTTGGCGTAGGGGAATTAAAATCAGGTGGTTTTAATCGCTCTAGTGTTTTAGCAGATACTGTTGAAGCCATATTTGCAGCTGTTTTTTTAGACAAAGGCATTGATAAGGCTGAATTATTTGTAATCGCAGTGATGCAAGATTGGTTGGTGAAAGTAGATCCAAATATCAGCGATAAAGATGCCAAGACAAGACTGCAAGAATACCTACAAAAAAACGGATTTGAAGTACCTAGCTATCAATTGCTTTCAGAACAAGGTCAAGATCATTTAAAAACATTTACCATTCTATGTACTGTAAAAAATTTAAATATTAAGGCGGTTTCTGAAAAAAGAAGCCGAAAAAAAGCAGAGCAGCATGCGGCTCAAAAAGTTTTAAACCAAATTGAAAAACATCATGAATAAATGTGGATATGTTGCAGTTATAGGAAAGCCCAATGTTGGTAAATCTACACTGATTAACCAAATTGTTGGTGAAAAAGTGAGTATTGTAACGGCAAAACCTCAAACAACTCGCCATCAAATATTAGCCATTGCAACAAAACCGAAAGGACAAATTCTTTTTATCGATACGCCTGGAATGCATGTTGGGCATAAGAAAGCGCTGAATAAATTTATGAATAAGACAGCTGCCAATTCTGTATTGGATGTGGATTTAGTGCTTTTTGTTGTAGAAGCGCTGAAGTGGTCGCAAGATGATGAACAAGCTTTAAAAGCGCTCAAGTATAATAAGACGAATGTGATTCTCATTATTAATAAAGCGGATTTAATAAAAAATAAAGAGAAATTATTGCCCTTTGCAAATCAAGTTATGAGCTATTATGATTTCAAAGAAATATTTTATGTTTCTGCAGAAAAAAACAAAGGCATAGATCAACTTGAAGATAAAATATATCAGTATTTGCCTGAATCTGAAAATTATTTTTCAGATGATCAACTCACTGATAAATCTACAAAATATTTGGTTTCTGAATTAATACGAGAGCAACTTATGCTGAGGTTTCATCAGGAATTACCATACAGTTTGACAGTAGAGGTAGAGTCTTTCAAAGATAAAGGTCACATTGCGCACATACATGCATTGATTTGGGTTGAAAGAGACATTCAAAAGAATATGATCATAGGTAAAGGTGGTGAGTCTTTGAAACATGTTGGTATTCACTCTAGAAAGTCTATCGAGGATTTAATTGGTAAAAAAATTCACCTAAAATTGTGGGTAAAGGTTAAATCCGCATGGGCAGACAGTGACAGATTGCTTCAACAACTTGGATACAAGGATGGTTTTTAATCCAATTTTTACAATGATACAATAATTTAAAAAACTGATATGAGTATGTATCATGAAACAGTTGGATATATTATTCATCAACGTGACTTTAGAAATAGCAGCATCATTATTGAATTCTTTAGTCAAGATTTTGGTCTGTTACATATTTTAGCAAAAGGAATAAAAAAGAATAAGCAACTCAAGACCCAGCTTCATTATTTTAGCCTTCTAAAAATTCAATTTTTTGGAAAATCTAACCTTAAAACTCTTACATCTATCAATTTATTAAAACAAACAAATTATAAGAATATTATTCATAAAACAGCAGGTCTTTACTTCAATGAATTACTTCACTTTAGCTTATTAGAACAGGATAAAGCCGAGTCTTTATTTTTGAACTATCAAAAAAACTTATTAAATATAGGTCATGATAAATTATCGCCTGTATTGAGAAGTTTTGAAAAAGAGATATTAAAATATAATGGATTTGAGTTAAGCCATGATTCATCTATTGAAGATGATTGTTGGTTAGGTTTTGATCAACACATGACTTTATCAAAAGTGAATATTCAATCAAAACGTTTATGTATGAATAGTGATTTAAAGCAATTTTTAATGGGTAAAATTAATAATATTGATACTCACAAAAGAATCAATAACTTGATGCAACATGCAATTAATTTAAGCATTAACCACAAAAGATTGGTCTCAAGAGAAATGCTTAAGGCGCTTACTTCAGACAAAATTGGGTAGTAAATCTCAATTCTTACGATTAATTAACAAAGCAAGACAATTAATAAGTATTATTGGATATAATACTACTTACTTATTCAGAAAAATAACTATTGTTTAACTTTAATTCACATAGAACCGCACAATCTAAAATGCTATTGGTATTGTCTTTAGGGACAGCAATTGGTATTTTACCTTTTACCATCTACAGAGCGCTTAAACAAGATTGGTTTGTTGCTGGTTTGGATTTAGGTGTGGTCATTGGTATGTCTCTTATCTTTGTTTATGTATACCGTACCAATAATGTCAAAGTTGCCAGTTTAATTTTGATACTTGTAGCGTTATCGGCCAATGTGGTGTCATTTTACTATAAAGGAATTAGCCAAGTATATTGGATCTATCCCGCTATGTTATCAGCATATTATATTATGAATCCCAGAAAAGGATTGTTGATAAATTTTATTATGTTGAGCTTTTATATTCCGAAGCTAGTGCTCTCCTTAGAGGCTGTCAATGTTTCAACAATTTTAGTGACCATTGTGATAACCAATATGATTGCCTTTGTTTTTGCTTCTGGGTTAAGAAAACAAGAGATGATGCTGAGAAAATTAGCTTCAGAAGATTATTTAACTGGCACAGGAAATCGCAGAGCCCTGAGTATCGAATTAGAAAAATTAAAACAATATTTAAAAAATCACGATAGAACTGCGACTATGGTCTTGACTGATTTAGATCACTTTAAAAAAGTCAATGATGAATTTGGCCACATGAGAGGTGATGATGTGCTTGTTAAACTTGCTGGTTTACTAAAATCTCATTATAAAAATAATGAAAAAATATTTCGTTATGGCGGTGAAGAATTTTTAATATTATGTCCTGATACTTCTCTTGAAGATGCATTTAAAGAGTCACAATCAATAAGAAAGCTCATCAAAGAATCTATTGTAATTAATCAAAATGAATTAACCGTTTCATTAGGTGTGGCAGAGTATATTAAAGAAGAAACCATGGACGATTGGATTCGTCGAGTCGATTTGGCATTATATCGAGCAAAAAATGAAGGCCGTGACAGGGTAATTAAAGCCGAATAATATGCTATAAGAGACTTTTGCTTGATTCGTAGGTCAAGCAAAAGTCTCTATAATTTAATAACTATTCAATGAAAAATGGATTTTTCTTTAAATTCTCAAGAACTTGAAAAGAAATAATCTCAGAACTGGTTTAATTAATTATTTAAATTATAATGACCTTCAGTTAATCAATTACAAACCTAATGAGTGCAGAATATAATCCACAGAAACTAGAAAGTGCCGTTCAAAAAACATGGGATGAAAAAAACACCTTCGTTGTCACTGAAGATCCAAATAAAGAAAAATTTTATTGTTTGAGTATGTTTGCTTATCCAAGTGGTAATTTGCATATGGGACATGTGCGCAATTATACAATTGGAGATGTCATCTCTAGATATCAACGCATGCTAGGTAAAAATGTTTTGCAACCAATGGGTTATGACGCCTTTGGTTTGCCTGCAGAAAATGCTGCTATCAAAAACAAAACAGCTCCTGCAAAGTGGACATATTCCAACATGGATTATATGACCAATCAATTTAAGCAATTGGGATTAGCATATGATTGGTCAAGAAAATTGGCCACATGTGATCCAGAGTACTATAAATGGGAACAATATATATTTATTCGCTTGTTAGAAAAAGGCTTAGTATATCGAAAAGATGCCACAGTCAATTGGGATCCTGTAGATCAAACTGTGTTAGCAAATGAACAAGTGATTGATGGAAGAGGCTGGAGAAGTGGTGCATTAGTTGAGAAGAAAACCATTCCACAATGGTCGATGAAAATTACCGCTTATGCTGAAGAACTATTATCAGAAATTGATAACTTATCAGGTTGGCCAGACTCAGTTAAAACCATGCAAAAGAACTGGATTGGAAAGTCAAAAGGCATTGAAATTGATTTTAAAGTTGAAGGTTATGCTGAAGATCTGTCCGTTTATACCACCCGTCCAGATACTTTATTTGGCGTCAGTTACTTAGCTGTCGCTCCAGAACATCCCTTGGCTTCACTGTCAGTAAGCAAAGACCCACAATTGCAAAACTTCTTGGATGACTGTAAAAAAGAACAAAGCAATGAAGCTGCAATGGCAACAATGGAGAAAAAAGGTCAGTTTAGTGGATTTTATGCGACTCACCCTTTAACAAAAGAAAAAGTGCCAGTCTGGATTGCTAATTTTGTGTTATACAGTTATGGAACGGGAGCTGTGATGGCTGTTCCTGCGCATGATCAACGTGATTTTGAATTTGCACAGAAGTATCAACTAAAAATTAAACCAGTCATCAAAGCCAATGATGGTGTTGAAATTGATCTAACAAAACAAGCATTAACTGAAAAAGGCTTGTTAATAAACTCTCAAGAGTTCAATGGCATGAATTTCAAACAGTCATTTGAAGCCATAAAAATGCAGCTAGAAAAAGAAGGCATAGGCAGAGAGCAAATAAACTACAGATTGCGAGACTGGGGAGTGTCTAGACAAAGGTATTGGGGTTGCCCAATACCCATTATTTATTGCGATGATTGTGGAACCGTTCCAGTACCTCAAGAACAATTGCCTGTAGTATTGCCAGAAGATGTCTCTTTTTCAGAAGATGGTGGTTCTCCTATCAAGAAAATGCCTGACTTTTATAATGTTGCTTGCCCAAATTGTGGAAAAGAGGCACAACGTGAAACGGATACATTTGATACTTTTATGGATTCATCTTGGTATTTTGCGAGATTCGCAAATCCAAATAATGATGAAAGTATATTAGATGAATCTGCTAATTATTGGTTACCTGTTGATCAATATGTAGGCGGTATTGAACATGCTATTCTTCATTTATTGTACGCCCGCTTTTATCATAAACTTTTAAGAGATTTAGGATATGTAACATCTGACGAACCCTTTGCTAATTTGTTAACACAAGGAATGGTTCTCAAAGATGGTGCTAAAATGTCAAAAAATAAAGGCAATACAGTGGACCCTAAAGCTTTGATTAATGAATATGGAGCAGACACTGTCAGGTTGTTTTCTATGTTTGCTGCCCCACCTGAACATTCACTAGAATGGTCTGATGAGGGTGTAGATGGATCATTTCGATATTTAAAAAGGATTTGGTTAAACATTAATGCATTTGCTGAAAACCATGATTTAGAATCTAAAATGAGCCTAGAAAGCTTAACGACAGATCAAAAAAACATGCGTCTAAAAACACACGAAACCATAAAAAAAGTCTCAGATGATTTTGGAGTAAGGAAAATATTCAATACGGCCATTGCAGCTTGTATGGAATTAACCAATGCACTACTAAAATTCAATGATAACAGTCCTAATGGCGTGGCAATTACTCATGAAGGTTGGCAGGCTATTGTCAAAATGCTGTCTCCAATTGTGCCGCATATCACACAAGAGCTATGGTTAGTTCTGGGTAATAAAGGTTTAATTGTTGATGTTCAATGGCCACAATACGATGAAAAGGCCTTGGTGAAGGATGAGTTACAACTGATGGTTCAAGTCAATGGTAAGTTAAGAGCTAAAATTAATGTCGCTGCTACAGCCAGTAAAGAGGAAATTGAAGAATCAGCGTTGTCTGATATCAATGTAAAAAAATTCAGCGATGGTAAACAAATCAAAAAAGTGATTGTTGTTCCAGGAAGACTGGTCAATATTGTGGTGGTTTAAATGAATAAAATTGTTATTTTAATACTGTTGTTTACTCTTGCTTCTTGTGGATACCATTTAAGAGCTAATAATGCGATTGCTGAAAATCATCCTAATATTAAATTAGAAGTTTCTTCACAATCCACTTTAAAACGACCTTTGGTTAATGCTTTGTTATCTTCCAATGTGAAATTAACTGAAAAGTCTTCGGCTAGCACAAGCGATTTAGTTATCTTGAAAGACGCATTAAATAAGGTGATTCAATCGATAGGTGCAAATAATCAAGTGCAAGAATACCGCTTAGAATATGATGTCGAATACCGTATTGGCGATTCAGAAATCCAAAGTATACGCTTAGAAAAAGATTACTCATTTGATATTCAACAAATAGGTGGCGGCCAAAGTGAAGAGCGTGCTTTAAGAAAAGAACTGGCTGAAGATATGGCGTGGGCTATTATTCGTCAGATCAACATAATTAATACTTCAACCAATAAGTGAAAATATACCAAAATCAATTAGAAGGCCAATTGGCACAAGGGTTATCTAACTGCTATTTAATAGTGGGAGAAGAGCCACTTGGGGTAAAAGAAGCCTGCGATTCTATCCGAAATAAAGCCAAATCTGAAGGCTTTACAGAGCGAGAAGTACTTCATGTTGATGCAAAATTTAAATGGGACAGTTTATTTGCATCAATGGGAACCATGTCATTGTTCGCTGAAAAAAAAATAATGGAATTGCATATTCCTAATGGTAAACCCGGAGCAGCAGGTTCGAAGGCAATCACCCAATTTGTAGAAAATATTCCGTCAGATATTTGTTTGCTGATTCAATGTGAACAATGGACTGTTGCTAATGAAAAAACAAAATGGGCAAAAACAGTGATAAATCAAGGCACTTATATGCGTGTTTATCTTCCCAAAGGACAAGATTTTCTTAAGTGGTTGAGAAACAGATGCGCTATGATTGGTTTAAATGTAGAGAACGATACCATAACATTATTGTCATTAAGGCTAGAAGGAAATTTATTGGCCGCTGCACAAGAATTAGAGAAACTTAAGATGCGATTTTCTAGTCAAGTCATTACCGCAAAGGATGTTTCTGGTTTGGTTGCAGATAACGCCAGATTTGATGTGTTTCGATTAACAGATGCATTGTTGGAAAATAAACTTCATAGGGTGCTTAAAATGATTAGGGCGCTCAAACAAAACAATACAGCCATTGTTGTTATTCATTGGGCCATAGAAAGACAAGTCAGAAGCTTGTTGCATTTTGCTTATATCAAGTCTAAAGGCAAAAGGATAGGGCCAGCAGACTATCGATCACAGGGCATTTGGCAAAATCAGCAAGCCATGATTCAATCTGCGTTAAATAGGTTAAATGCCCAAAAACTTGAGCATATGTTGGTAGGTTTGGCGTTATTAGATAGAATAATAAAAGGACAAGCACAAGGTAATACTTGGCTTGCACTTGAGAAATGGGCAGTTGATTTTTGTTCATAATTGAGAAATACAAATGAAAAGAGCAATAATATTAGTCATGGATTCATTGGGTATAGGTGCAAGTAAAGATGCTTCAAATTATGGAGATGAAGGTGCCAATACACTCGGACACATAGCTGAGGCGTGTTTTTTAGGTCAGGCAAATAACGAACAGAGATCTGGCTTTCTAAAAATTCCAAATTTAATCCGTTTGGGTTTAGCCCATGCTTTACAGGACAGTTGTGGAGAGGCAATGGCAGGTTTAGATTCAACGATTAAACCCATTTCTACTTATGGTTATGCAGTTGAACAGAGCAAAGATAAAGACACACCAAGCGGTCACTGGGAAATGGCAGGTGTTCCAGTTCCTTTTGCCTGGGGAACTTTTCCTAAAACCACTCCGTGTTTTCCTGATGCTTTAATTAAAGACTTTATTGCGCTTTCAGGTATTCCTGGTATTTTGGGTAATTGTCACAGCAGTGGAACTGAAATAATAAAGCAATTAGGTGAACAACACATTTCAACCGGAAAACCCATTTGTTATACCTCTGCAGACTCAGTATTTCAAATTGCAGCACACGAAGATCATTTTGGATTAGATGAATTGTACCGAATTTGTAAAGTAGCCAAAGGATTGGTTGAAGAGCTGAATGTGACTCGGGTCATTGCCCGTCCATTTATTGGCAACAATGCTGATGACTTTATGCGCACAGCAAACCGGAAAGACTTAACTACCGCTCCTATTGAACCGACATTATTAGATGAATTAAACAGACAAGGTGGAAAAGTTGTCTCTGTTGGCAAAATTGCCGATATCTTTTCAAATCGTGGCATTACTAAATGCGTTAAAGGCAAAAACAACATGGAGTTATTTGATGCCATGTTGAATGAAGTAAAAATAGCCAATGATAAAACTCTGATTTTTGTTAATTTTGTTGATTTCGATAGCCATTATGGCCACCGACGTGATGTGGCTGGTTATGCCAATGCTTTAGAAGAATTTGACAAAAGATTACCAGAATTAGAAGCAATAATGCAAGCAGAAGATATCGCATTAATCACTGCAGATCATGGATGCGATCCTACTTTTCCTGGTTCAGATCATACCCGTGAACATGTACCAGTGGTCTTTTTTGGAAAAAATGTAAAAGCCCAAAATATAGGCCAACGTGATTCTTTTGCAGACATGGGGCAATCCATTGCTCAATTTTTTGAAATATCAAAACTATCGAATGGTCAATCCATATCATTAAATTATTAGCACAAAGGACTATGCGGATTATGCCACAGTTCTTTTATAAAAATTTAGTAGAAAATTTCAGTTTTACAATTTTAATGTCAGATATGTATAAATGATGCACAAATAAGAATTAAATAAGTATTTCAACTAAATTCCAAGTTAATAAAATTAGTATATTTTTTGACTTATAAGCTATAATTGTAAAGTTATCAATAATTGAAGTTTTATGAAAAATATTTATATCCTAATAATTGCTATATTACTAGTTAGTCACAATTTATTTGCTGCCACTTTGTGCACTGATATTCAAGAGGGTGGAGCGACACATAGTGGTTCTCAAGCCGCTTATTCTAATTGCACTATGAATTTTCAAGGCATAGGTGAATTTTATATTGGCATCAAAGAAAATATGGGAAATTTGGTTGTTTTTTTCGATTCAGTTGCTTCAGAATTTAATCCTTCACCAGGATCTGTATTGATGACAGGAGGAAATACAGATGGTTTGTCTGGGGTTTTAGACAAAGGAATTGGGTACACAGGAATCTGTCCAGATGTATCAAGTGCAGATATAGCGTCTGTTAGCTTGATTACAAACCATGTTTATTGCGTGATAATTGAAGCTTCCTCAGGTCCAAATATGTGGTTTAAATCAACCTGGAATGGATCTCAATTTACTGATACAGTAATAGCATATGATTTAAATGCACTCCCAGTTGAGTTAATTAAATTTAGCGTTGAATAATAGGTTCAAAGAAAAAAGATCTTAAGCTTAATACATAGTTCTCATTTTGTTGGAATTATTATGCATATTATACCTCTAAGCCTAAATATCTAAGATCAAACTATACAATCGATTTTGAGGTGATTAGTTATTTAAGCTCCTTTAAAATTTTGTATTACTCTTCATGTTCGATCTAGCTATATTTGACGGATTGAATATTTTATTCTCTTAACAGCTCATTAATTGAAGTCTTTGCTCGTGTTTGCTCATCAACGGTTTTCACAATAACTGCGCAGCTAAGAGAATGTGAACCGTCTTTTGCTGGTATGCTACCAGGAACAACGACTGAGCCTGGTGGTACATATCCGTAAGTGATTTCTTGTGTTTGACGGTTATAGATTTTGGTGCTTTGTGAGATAAATACTCCCATTGATAAAACGCTTCCTTTGCCAATTCTAACACCTTCAACCACTTCTGATCGGGCGCCAATAAAACAGTTGTCTTCAATAATAGTTGGAGCTGCTTGCAATGGTTCGAGCACGCCACCGATACCAACACCGCCTGATAAATGCACGTTTTTACCTATTTGAGCACAGCTTCCTACCGTTACCCAAGTATCAACCATGCTGCCTTCATCAACAAAGGCTCCAATATTCACGTAACTTGGCATCACAACAACATTTTTACCTAAAAATGCACCAATTCGTACTGTGGCTGGTGGAACAATTCGTGCTCCTGTGGACTTAAAGTCTTCTTCTGTAGCATTTTGAAATCGACAAGGAACTTTATCATAATAATTATGCGTAGTGCCTGACATGACCTCATTATCATGCGTGCTAAAATACAATAACACGGCTTTTTTAAGCCAGTCATTGACTTGCCATTGTCCATTATCCAAAGGTTCTGCAACTCGGTAAAGTCCAGACTCTAATCCAGAAATGGCCTGACCAATACTGTCTTGGTACTTTTTTATCATTTCTGCTTTGGATAATGAGTTTTTATCAAGCCAAGCTTGTGCAATGGTATTTTGTAATTCTATGTTCATAATATTTCCAATAAATTATTTTCTAGTTGCTTTAACTGTGACTTATTTAAAGCTTGATTGTTGATACTCAGCCAATATGTGAATTCAGCTCTGACTCCGACAGTAACAATCTTTGCTGCATTGATTGATATGTTCAGAGACAATAATGTCTTAGCAATAATAGGCAACAAGCCATGACGATCACGGCAAATCACTTCTATCAAGCTATCATTTTCATTGTTAGATTGTAAAAACTCTATTGTGGGTTGTATTTTAAATACTTTTTCTCTTCTAGGTGTAAATCTCTCAATTGCAATGTCATACAATTTTTGTTCGGATAATGCCAATTTTAACTCTTCAATCATGGTTTTGTTTTCGTCAGAGTTATCGGATAAGCAATGAATTGTATTCAACGCCATTCTACTTTTTGTGTTGTTAATATTAGCATCAACAACAGTATAGTTGTATTTTTCTAAAATAGATAAGATGAGGTATAACAAGCCTTTAAAGTCATAACAGTAAAATAAAAATTCAGTACTGTTTGCATTATTTGATAAGATAGCAACATGTGGAATGCTCTCTCTGCATATAATATGGTGAATCTTTAATAAATCCTGGGCATTATAGCTGTTATAAAAATCGTCGGGTATGTCATTGAAGTGCTTATTCACTATGTCATCATTGATACCGGATTTTTTTAGTTGTTTTGCCAATGAATCTTTAATGGTTTTTATTGAAATGTTTTGTTTGCTATCGTTTAAAAAGTGCTTGGTTTTAATGAATAACTCATGCAATAAACTTTCTTTGAAGGAGTTCCACAGTTTTGGGTCAGTGGCTGATATGTCGGCAATGGTCAATAAGTATAATGCACGAAGCCTCAGCATTGTGCCAACTGATTCCGAAAATATTTGTATAATATCTGGATCACTTAAATCACGTTTTTGAGCCGTTTCACTCATAATCAAATGGTCTTTAACTAACCAGACAACAAGTTTTGAATCTTCTTCATTGATGCCGTGTAATTGACAAAAATCAGCGGCATCAATGGCACCAAGATCAGCATGATGGCCTTCTCGTCCTTTGGCAATGTCATGAAACAGAGCAGCAATATAAACTAAATAGGGTTTTTGTATCTTTTTAAAAATCTTACTGGCATTTTTAACTTGAGTTTTGTTGTGTCTGAGTAAGCATAAGTTTCTGACTGCAAATAAACTGTGTTGATCAACAGTATAGATATGAAATAAATCGAATTGCATGCGACCAACAATGCGGCCAAAAACTGGCATATAACGCGCTAAAATACCCAATCTATTCATTTGATTAAGGACAGATGCGACTTTATGGTCTTGTTGAAGAATACTTAAAAATTGTTGTTTGACTGCGGTATCTTCTCGAAAATCATGATTGATCCTATCTATGTTATGTCGCATGGCTCGGACAGTATCGGCTCTGACACCTTGAATTTGTGGGTTTTTTTGAATGAGTAAAAATAATTCAAACCATACATTTAAGTTTGTTTGAAATAAAGTTTCATTTTTAATTTCCAGAAAATCATTAACAATATGAAACCTTTTGTTAAGGTTTTGTACAGAATCTTTGTGATTTTCTTTTAATATGTTCTCATCAAATAACTGTAACAAGCGTCGGTTTAATCTTTCTAATCGCATGGTGTTGCGATAAAAGATTTGCATAAATTGTTCAACGGCTGGATTTTTTCTGCCTTCATCATGAAAACCAAAAAACTTAGCCAGCTTTAATTGATAAGTGAATAAAACCCGATCCTCTTTTCTTCCTGCTATAATGTGAAGAGCATAACGCACCTTCCATAAAAAGTTTTGGCCTTTTTTTAAACGAATATATTCATGTTCTGTCAAAAAGCCTGAATCTACTAGATGGTGTAAAGAGTTGGTTCGAAAAAAACGCTGAGCGACCCAAGAAATCATCTGGATATCTCTCAATCCACCTGGACCTTCTTTTAAATTTGGCTCAACATTGTAAGTGGTATCGCTGAATTTTTTATGGCGTAATTTTTGTTCTTTCCATTTGGCTACAAAAAACTCTTGTCCTTTCCAAATTCTCTTAGCAGAGACCAATTTTTGCATTTTTTTAAAGGATTTAAATTGACCCAACACAAAGCGAGACTCCATTAAATTTGTAGCTATGGTGACATCTTCTTTGGCTTGCTGGAAACATTCTTTCGTAGTTCTGACACTAGAACCAACATCTAGTCCTATGTCCCACAAAGATTGAATAAAGGCACTGATATTTTCATCATGTTGTATTTTTTTATTGGGTTTTAAAATCAGTAGATCAACATCAGAGTAGGGATGTAGATCACCCCGACCAAAACCACCCACTGCTATTAATGAAAGGGATTTTGATTGGATAAAATGCTGCCACAATTGAATAATGATCTGCTCTACATACCAACCCCTGATACGTACCATGTCAATTACATCTGAATCTTGGTCAAATTCTTCTTTGTTCTTATTCTCAGCTTTGGATAACAGTTTTTTATAGAATGAAACAGGTTGTGGCGTTAAATTTTGTAGACTAAGCACATCCAGATAGTTTTCTGCATTAAAAGGAGGTGCCAGTCGCATCAGTAATCAAATTTATAGTTGTCAGAAACTGTTAAAACTTCAACACCCGTATCTGTCACAACCATTGTATGTTCCCATTGAGCAGATAAGCTCTTATCTTTGGTGACAGCCGTCCAACCATCTTTGAGAATTTTCATACCAGGCTTACCCACATTAATCATAGGCTCTATGGTAAATGTCATGCCTTTTTTTAGAACAACACCTGTTCCTTTTCTTCCATAGTGCAGAATTTGAGGTGCTTCATGAAAAACCTCTCCGATCCCATGGCCACAAAATTCTTCAACAACACTAAAGTTATGGCTTCTAGCATGTGAAGCAATGGCATGTCCAATATCACCCAATTGCACACCTGGAGCAACCATTCTTATGCCGATTTCCATACATTGTTTTGTAACATCGATGAGCTTTTGCGTTCTGCCTGGAACTTGTCCGACAACAAACATTCTTGACGTATCACCATGCCAACCATTTTTAATAACGGTGATATCAATATTTATGATATCACCATTTTTTAACTTTTTATCTGCAGGTATTCCATGGCAAATAACATTATTCAGGGAGGTGCAAATGGATTTAGGAAAACCATTGGGGTACATTTGTGTCGCACTGCCATAATTCAAAGGAGCAGGAATCGCCTTTTGTTCATTCACAATGAAGTCATGACACATTTGATTTAATTCATTGGTGGTAACACCTGAAACGACATGTTCAGTTATCATATCAAGTACTTCGGCAGCCAAGCGTCCTGCGATTCGCATGTTTTCTATGTCAGCTTCTGATTTAATGGAGATTTGCACAATGTTTCTACCGTTTGAATTTAATAAAACATCCTATTGTAATGGGAATTTGTTCCTAAATCATTTGTTTTTAATTAAAATGCAACAAACTGATACCAAAACAAGTTATGACAGCTCTGCAGGAATTAACCCATTTACTGAATTCAAATATTCTCAATAAGTTTGATACCATAATTATTGGCGGGTTTTCAGAACCTTTTTATAAAGCCTCCATTGATGGGCACAGTGCAGAAATACAATTCACCCGTGATTATTTCCGCAGTGCATTACACGAGTTATCACATTGGTGTGTAGCAGGTGCAAAACGCAGAAAAATGGATGATTATGGTTATTGGTACAGCCAGGATGGAAGAAATCAGCAACAGCAAAATGAATTTTTTAAAGTCGAAATAAAACCACAGGCCATTGAATGGGCTTTTTCTGTACTTTGTGAGATTGAATTTGAGGTCAGCGTCGACAACCTGAATCAAGACGTTGATGGAGTTAAAGCATTTGAATTCAGTGTAAAAAATCAATTAAATGATTTATTGTGTGGCGGTTTTAACATCAGAACCACGGAAGTTATTCAACTCATATCAAAATTGAAAAAAATCAACAATGCAATCAGTTATATTGACCACAAAATAAATTCTTGAAAACTTTATTACAGGGTAATTTGAGTTTAAACTGGCTTTAAAGTTTAAGATTTTGTAATTAATCTAAGTCAGTGGTTGTTGAATAAACTCAAATAAAGTATAATCCCGCGGCTTTCATAATTAGTGAAAGTAAATTCTGTATCAAACTAAATGGATTAACTGGGTGCTGGTTTAAATATTATATTTAGCTGGTTGTTGTTCAAGTTTGATGCTTTGTTAATAACCCTCGAGCCACAAACTTATTATATGGCTCTTATAAAAGGAAAATAATAATGGCTAAAGCTAGCATAAAACAGCTCCTGGAAGCTGGTGTTCATTTCGGACACAATACCAGATACTGGAACCCAAAAATGGATCAATATATTTTTGGCGCAAAAAACAAAATTCATATCATTGATTTAAACAAAACTGAAAAACTGATGGGAGATGCGCTTAATTACTTAAGTTCTTTGGCTTCACGTCGTGGGAAAGTTTTATTTGTCGGAACTAAAAGATCTGCCAGCAAAGTCATGAAGCAAGAAGCAATCAGATGTGGAATGCCCTATGTGACTAACCGTTGGTTAGGTGGTATGATGACTAACTACAAAACCATTAAACAATCAATTAGCCGTATCCGTGATATTGAAACCATGAAAACAGATGGTCGCATGGATAAACTTGTTAAGAAAGAACAATTAAAAGTGAACCGTGAGTTGATTAAGCTAGAAAAAAGCTTAGGCGGCATTAAAGATATGGCTGGTGTTCCAGATGCTATGTTTATCGTCGACACACAACATGAATCGATAGCCATTAAAGAGGCCAATACTTTAGGTATTCCAGTCATTGCTGTTGTTGATACCAATAACTCATTTGATGGTGTAAGTTATGTTGTGCCAGGTAATGATGATGCAATGAAAGCCATTACACTATATGCTTCAACAGTTGCAGATGCTATATTGGAAGGCCGTGCTTCTATGCCAACTCCAGCTGATGCTGAAAAAGTTAAGAAAGAAGTCAGTAAAAAAGCTGAACCTAAGAAACAAGAAAAAGTTGAAGAAACTCCTAAAGTTGAAGAAGTAAAGAGTGAAGCAACTGAAGTCAGTCAAGAAGCTGAGAAAGAAGCGCCAAAAAAAGCAACAAAAAAGAAAGTTACAAAAAAGAAAGTCGCTAAAAAAGAAGACTAAAATACTTTTTTAAAAGTATATTTTGATTAAGGCATGTTTAACAACATGCCTTATTATTAATTAACAAGACGAGATTAACTCGTAAACAATGAGGATTTAAACATGAGTGTAACAGCTGCAATGGTTAAAGAATTAAGAGAGCGCACTGGCGCTGGAATGATGGAATGTAAAAAAGCTTTAGTAGCAGCCAATGCTGATATTGAAGTGGCAATCGAAGAAATGCGTAAATCTGGTGCGGCTAAAGCAGCTAAAAAATCTGGACGTATCGCTGCAGAAGGCGTTGTCAAAATAGTCTCTTCTGAAGACGGAAAAAATGTTGCCATGGTTGAAGTCAACAGTGAAACTGACTTCGTTGCTAAAGATGCGGGTTTTCTTGCGTTTACTGACATAGTTGCCAATAATGCGTTGCAATTGGGTTCTGAAAGTATTGAAGATCTTATGGCTTCAGATGTTAATGGTGAAACTTTAGAAACTACAAGAACAGCCTTGATTGCTAAAATTGGAGAAAACATTCAAGTCAGACGTGTTAAGCAGTTAAAAGCACAAGAAGGCGTTTTTGGACATTATATCCACGGTGTTAAGATCGGAGTTGTTGTTAATGTCAATGTTGAAAATACTGAACTAGCCAAAGACATAGCGATGCATATTGCAGCGGTCAATCCAGAATTTATTTCAGAAAAAGACGTGCCTGCTGATGTAGTAGCCAAAGAAAAAGAAATATTAATGGCACAAGTTGAAGACAGTGGCAAACCTCCAGAGATTGTTGAAAAAATGATTGGTGGTAGATTAAGAAAATTCTTGGCTGGAATCACTTTATATGGACAGCCTTTTGTTAAAAATCCAGACATGACTGTAGAAAAATTATTGAAATCAGAAAGTGCTAACGTGATTACATTTGAAAGAATGGAAGTGGGCGATGGTATTGAGAAAAAAGAAGATAATTTTGCTGAAGAAGTGATGGCTCAAGCACGCGGCTAAATAAAAAAAGTGAAAGATAAGAAAACCCCCACACGTTTTAAACGAATTCTCCTCAAGCTTAGTGGTGAAGCACTAATGGGCGAGGAGGATTATGGAATTGATCCTAAGGTCATTAATCGCATTGCTGCGGAGATTCATCAAATTAGGAAATTAGGTGTTCAAGTTGGCATCGTTATTGGTGGCGGAAATATATTTCGTGGGGCTGGTCTTGCAAAATCTGGTATTGATAGAGTAACTGGCGATCACATGGGCATGCTTGCGACTGTGATGAATTCATTGGCATTGCAAAATGCCATTGAAAAACAAGGCTCAAAAGTAAGGGTTATGTCAGCGATTCAAATTCATGAGGTTTGTGAAGATTATATCCGTAGAAAAGCAATTAGGCACCTAGAAAAAGGTAATATTACAGTTTTTGCTGCGGGCATAGGTAATCCATTTTTTACCACAGATTCTGCAGCCAGTTTGCGCGCTATAGAAATTAATGCAGAACTTGTTATAAAAGCCACAAAGGTTGATGGAGTTTACTCTGCAGATCCAGTGAGTAATCCAGATGCCATAAAATATGATGAATTGACTTACGACGTAGTCATTGAAAAGAAATTAGCAGTAATGGATACTGCTGCAGTTGTGTTATGTAGGGATCAAAATATGCCCATAAGAATTTTTAATATGAGTAAAGAAGGTGCTTTATTGAAAATTATTAATGGCGAGCAAATAGGCACAATTGTAAAAAATTAATTACAAAAGATAGAGAAGTAACCATGATAAATGAAATACTAGATGATGCAACTGAAAGAATGGGTAAAAGTGTTGATTCACTTACCAGTGATTTGACCAGTGTGAGAACAGGACGTGCTAATACTGCATTGCTTGATGGTATTTCAGTTGATTATTATGGAAGTGCAACGGCTTTAAATCAAGTTGCAAATGTCGCTGTATCAGATTCCAGAACGTTAACCATTACGCCTTGGGAGAAAGAAATGGTCTCTGCTATCGAAAAAGCCATAATGAAATCATCTTTGGGACTAAATCCAGTGAGTGCTGGAATGGTTATCAGATTACCTTTGCCTCCTCTAACAGAGGAAAGGCGTAAAGAGATGGTGAAACTGGTTCACAGCTATGGTGAGAATTGTAAAATAGCCATCAGAAATATTAGACGAGATGCGAACCAACATTTTAAATTAATGCTCAATGAAAAAGACATCACGGAAGACGAATTACATCAATCTGAAGACTCCGTTCAAGAAATCACAAATAAATTTGTTGCAAAAGTCGATGTTGTGGTGAAACAAAAAGAAGAAGAATTGTTAGAAATATAAACCCTATATTTCCCCATTCACCTTGCTTGAAGATCAAACCATCCCTCCCAAACACATTGCTATCATCATGGATGGCAATGGTCGCTGGGCAACACAAAGAAACAAATACCGCACTTCAGGTCACAAAGCTGGAGTTGAAGCGGTTCGAAAAACCATTAGCCAATCTTCTAAACTTGGCATAAAATGGCTTACTTTATTCGCATTTAGCAGTGAAAACTGGTCACGGCCTGAAAAAGAAGTCTCTATGCTAATGGAGCTTTTTACAAGAGCGCTCAAAAAAGAAGTGCCTGAGTTACATGAAAATGGTGTCCGTTTAAGCTTTATTGGAGATTTATCGAGGTTTTCAAAAGGCTTACAAAAAAGGATGAATAATGTAGCAGAATTGACCTGCAATAATGACAAAATGGTGTTAACAATCGCAGTCAATTATGGCGGGCGGTGGGACATCATGCAAGCCGCAAAGAAAATGTCGAAAGCCATTCTCAATAATGAAATAATTGAAAGTGCAATCGATGAAGAAAGTTTTGGTCAATTTTTGACTATGCATGACGTACCAAATCCAGATTTATTAATAAGAACTGGAGGGGAAATGAGGATTTCCAATTTTTTATTGTGGCAAATGGCTTATGCAGAATTATACTTTACACCAACTTTGTGGCCTGATTTTGATGAAGTATGCTTGAATCAAGCCATAGAAAACTATAATAACAGAGAACGAAGATTTGGTAAGACATCAAAGCAAGTAAAGGAAAACCAACCATGTTAAAGCAAAGAATTTTAACGGCAATACTTTTAGCTCCAATCGTATTAGCCATCATAATATACGCCAATAACTTATATTTCTCTCTTTTCACTGGTTTCTTAGTGCTTATGATTTCATATGAATGGTGTCAAATAGTAAAAAACACCAAAGTAAATTCATTGATAATATCAACAATTACGGCATTGACAGTAGTTTATATTAATCAGGCAGACTTTATAATTATAGAGTTTGAAAGAATCTTTTTAGCAGCGTTGATATTATGGTTGATAGGCTTTATATGGTTAACAAAACCAAAAGCGGGAATCAATAAATATACTATTAAGTATGCTTTGGGCGTCGGTATATTGCTATTGTTTGGTGCTTCTTTGATTTCAGTTCATCAGTTTGCGGAAGTTGGAGTCAAAGCCACATTGATATTATTTGCATTGGTTTGGGTTGCTGACATTGGTGCTTATGTAGCTGGTAAAGCATTTGGTAAACATAAATTAGCTAAACAAGTGAGCCCAGGCAAAACGATAGAGGGTTTGGTTGGTGGTTTATTTTTTACCGCTATTCTTGGTTATTTTGCTGCAATGTGGCTACAAGCAGATTGGAAATACTTTGTAGTGGCTTTTCCAATAATCGCCTTTATATCAGTTATAGGTGATTTGTTTGCAAGTTTATTAAAACGCCACGCTAATATTAAAGACAGCGGATTTTTATTGCCAGGGCACGGCGGCTTTTTAGACAGGTTTGATTCGCTCATAGCAGCCACACCGTTTTATTTTGGATTCTTGAGTTTTTCTTTAAATTTATGAATGAAAGCCGAAAAAATATTTTGATTTTGGGTGCCACTGGCTCTATCGGCGATAGTACCCTAGATATTATTTCAAGACATCCTGATCGGTTTAAAATATTTGCCTTAACTGGTCATTCGAATATTCAAAAATTGGTTAAACTCTGTGAAAAATTTAAACCAAAATATGTTATCAGTTCAGATGAAAAAAATTATACTACTCTCAAAAATCTTCTGTCTAAGTTAGATACTAAAGTTTTATCTGGCGAAGATAGCTTATTGCAACTGTGTCAAATGAACGAAATAGACATGGTTGTTGCTGGAATTGTTGGCAGCGCTGGGATGAAACCTGTTTTAGCTGCTCTTGAGGCTGGAAAAGATTTGTTACTCGCCAACAAAGAAGCCCTTGTTATGGCAGGTGATCTTGTTATGCAAGCTGCCAAAAAAAATAAGGCCAACATAATACCTCTTGATAGTGAACACAATGCTATTTATCAATGTTTAACTGATTCCTATAAAGTGGGTGACACACCACAGGATATTGAGAAAATCATATTAACTGCATCAGGTGGGCCGTTTTGGAAAAAAGACTTAAACACTTTTAATGAAATCACTCCCGCCATGGCTTGTGCCCATCCCAATTGGGATATGGGCAGAAAAATATCAGTTGATTCTGCTACTCTGATGAATAAAGGACTTGAGGTTATTGAAGCACATTGGTTATTTAACCTGTCCGTTGATAAAATAGATGTACACGTTCATCCTCAAAGTATTATACATTCAATGGTTTGTTATATAGATGGTTCAATTTTGGCACAATTAGGTGAACCAGATATGCGCATTCCCATAGCGTATGGTCTTGGTTTGAGACAAAGAATTAAATCAGGTGCCAGTTTAATTGACTTACTTGTGAACAATGAATTGCAATTTTTACCACCTGATTATAAAAAATTTCCTTGCTTGAAATTGGCACAAGATGCAATAAAAAGTGGTGGAACTTCTATGGCTATTCTCAATAGTGCCAATGAATCCAGTGTTGAAGCTTTTTTAAATCAGCAAATACCTTTTACTGCCATAGCAGAAATCAATGCAAAAATTATGAATCAATCTGCTGTTGAAAATGTAGAAAATGTTGAACAATTAATTGAATTGGATCATAAGGTTCGAATACAAACGCATGAATTAATAAAAAATTGGAGTAAGAGAAGTGCTTGAGTTTATCAGTTCAGTTTGGTGGATGATTGTGACATTGGGAGTATTGGTCACTTTTCATGAATATGGACATTTCTGGATGGCACGTCGGTTCAATATAAAAGTATTGAATTTTAATGTGGGTTTTGGAAAATCAGTTTGGTCAAGACAAGACAAACATGGCACAACTTATGCTCTTTCTCCCATCCCATTGGGTGGTTATGTCAAAATGTTAGATACACGTGATCCAGATGTTTACATTTCCGAAAAAGACATGCACCTGACTTATAACTCTAAACCCATTTGGCAACGGGCTTTGGTCATGTTAGCAGGACCAGTTTTTAACTTTATTCTGGCTATTCTTGTGTTTTGGATGATGTTTGTTTATGGAAAAGTTGAAATTCGACCCACTTTGGCTGAACCAACAAATATAATGCTTGTTTCTGGAGCTCAAGATAAAGATCAAATTTTTAGTCTTAATGGATATGAGATTGATACCTGGCAAGATGTTTCTTTAGAATTAATCACCAATGGTTTAGACCGTCGAGACATAGACATGTCAGTGATTAGAAAAAATGGGGAACAGCACAACCTCATTCTTAAACTATCTCAATTGCCCGAAGGCATCGAAGAATCTGAAATGATTGATGAGATTGGTGTCAAGGCTTGGCGAGTTCCAAGGCCTAATATTGTTAGTTCTGTGTCAGAAGGGTACCCAGCTGCTTTGGCTGGAGTGAGGGTAGGTGATCAAATACTATCTGTTAATGAAGAGTTAACAAATGATTGGTATGATGTTGTTGCTATGCTTAATAAACACATATCTGGTGAATTAAAACTTAAGATTTTACGAAATAATAATACTTTAGATGTTACCATTGCGCAAGCTGTTCAAGACCAGACAGATTCTTCTAGAAGAATCATTGGAATTGGAGCACCTGAAGTAGATAATGAATCAATTGATTATTATAATTCTCTCATTTTTAATAATTCATATGGATTTTTTGAAGCGATACCAGTAGCAATTAATGAGACGTGGAGAATGATTTCATTATCTGTTAACATGATGGGCAAAATTGTTACGGGAAAAGCTTCGTTAGAAAATATATCTGGGCCAATTACGATTGCTCAAGTTGCCAATGATTCTGCATCTAGAGGAGTGGCTTGGTTTTTGGGTTTTTTGGGTTTAGTTAGTCTCAGTTTGGGGATAATTAACTTGTTACCAATACCTCTGTTAGATGGAGGGCAATTGCTGTTTTTACTATTTGAAAAGATAAAAGGCAGTCCTCTATCAGAAGATTTTCAATTGAAAGGACAAACAGTAGGCATTCTTTTTCTACTTAGTTTCATGTCAATTGCATTTTATAACGACATTTTAAGGCTAGTGTCTTAAAATAGTCGACTGAATATTATACTGTGAAAGTTCTGGGAACTTTCTTAATTTGAATAAAAAGAAAAAAATATGATGAGATCATTTATACTATTTGCATTGTTAAGTTTATCAACCGTATCAACAGCAATGGAGACATTTGTTGTTGAAGACATAAGGTTAAATGGAGCTGAAAGAATATCGCATGGAACAATATTTACTTATCTTCCAATAGAAAAAGGTGATAAAGCCACAGCAAGAAACATTTCAAGATCTATAAAATCACTCTTTCGCACAGGATATTTTAGTGACGTTAAAATGTTAAGAGATGGAAACGTACTGGTTATTCAGGTAATAGAAAGACCAGCAATAGCTTCAATTGCAATAGACGGTAATAAAGCCATAAAAACAGAAGAGTTGATTAAAGGCTTAAGAGACATAGGACTAGTTGAAGGAGAAGTATTTGATAAGTTGCAATTAGATAGAGTTCAAAATGAGTTAACTAGACAGTATTTTTCTAGAGGAAAATATAATGTAGTTGTTGATGCCAAAGTTAAAGAATTAGACAGAAATCGCGTCAGAGTCAATATTGAAATTGAAGAAGGAAAAGCGGCTAAAATCAAACACATTAAAATTGTTGGTAATACAGTATTTACTGATGAAGAGCTCATTGATACTTTTGAATCTGGAACCACCAATTTTCTTTCTTGGTACTCATCTGATGATCAATACTCAAAAGAGAAACTTAATGGTGACTTAGAAGAATTGAAATCTTACTACATGGATCGTGGCTATGTTGATTTTAATGTCGAATCTGTACAAGTAACAATAAGTGACGATAAAAAAGATATTTATATCACAGCTAATATTGAAGAAGGCGAGCCTTACACTTTTGGTGAAATGAAAGTTACAGGTGAAATGGTCATTGAAAAGGCAACATTCGAACGCTTGATTGTGACTTCTTCAGGTTCGCCATTTGCAAGAAATTTGACAGAATTAACAGCCGAAAGAATGAAAATTTTGTTAGGTAATTTGGGTTATGCTTTTGCTGAAATAACGCCTATTCCAGAAACCAATAAAGAAGATGCTACAGTAGATATGACTTATTTTATAAACCCTGGCAAAAGAGTTTATATAAGAAATATCAATTTTTTAGGTAACATCAAAACCAAAGATGAAGTATTAAGGCGTGAATTAAGACAGTTTGAAGGCGGTTGGTATTCAAAATCTTTAGTAGAACGTTCCAAAATTAGATTGCAACAGAAACCATATTTTGAAGAGGTTAATATTGAGACGCCCAGAGTACCTGGAAGTGACGATCAAGTAGATGTCATTGTAACAGTCAAAGAGCGTAATTCTGGTCAATTTACTTTCTCTGTCGGATTTTCACAAGTCAGTGGTGTTAATACAGCTATATCAGTTGCCCTACAAAATGTAATGGGAACTGGGAACGCACTATCATTTGCAATCAATAACAGCAGTTTCTTTAAACAGTTGAACGTGTTTTATGAAAACCCCTATTATACTGATGATGGTATTTCTAGAGGGTTTAGTATGAAATATTCTACCTCTAATTTTGGTGAAGCCAATATTGCTCGATTTAGCTCAAGTAATGGTAGTGTAGGCACACAAATGAGTTTCCCTATTTCGGAATACGATAGAATTTTTACCAGTTTAGCCTACGAAAGAATAAATGTTAAAGCCTTTTTGGGTTCTACTGCACCGCTTATATTTTCTGATTTGTGTGAACTGGGTGGCTATACATTCACAACTCAGCCATCACTTCCAATCGGTGTTGATTGGAATGGTATAGATTGTTTGCCAGAAGGTGCTAATGTTTTGGTTCCTCCTACAAATCCTGAAGGTGTGAGACCAGGTACTTTAATACCGTTTGAAGTCAGAAGATCTTTTACATTCTATAAAGCTGAAGCCAGATGGTCAAGAGATAGCCGTAACAGATTTTTTAATCCAACACGAGGTTCATTTTACCGTTTAGGTGCTGAATTTGCTCTACCAGGCAGTACTGCTCAATTCTATAAACTCACTGCTAAAACGAATAAATTATTCCCATTAACACAAAATCTAACACTGTCTTTAAGTGGTGAAATTGGTTTTGGTGATGGTTATTCTAGTACCAATGGTTTACCCTTCTTTGAAAACTTTTTTGCAGGTGGGGTTCAGTCTGTCCGTGGTTACAGGGATAATACTCTGGGTCCTAAATCTAGCATTACAGGAAACTTCGGTTCGGATGACTTACCATTGACTTCTCGAGAAGGTGATCCAGTTGGTGGAGCTTTGAAAACTGTTGGGTCTGTTGAACTAGTCTTTCCAACACCGTTTGGTAAGTCAGCAAACTCAGCCAGATTAGCTTGGTTCTGGGATTTTGGTAATGTATTTGATAATTCAAATGATTTTGAGGCCCGAGAATTTAGACACTCAACTGGTATAGCTCTTAAATGGCAAGCACCCGTTGGTCCTATTATTATAAACTTTGCATTGCCATTTAATGATGATAAATTTGATGATACTGAATCAATACAATTTGCATTCGGAAACACATTCTGATTAAATAATATGGTATGAAGTCTTATAGTTTTCCAAAGGTCAAATATTTAGTCGTATTAATACTATTAATATGCACCTTTAGTGCAGTAAACGCTGAAGGAAAGATTGGATTTGTTGATATGGAAACTTTAATCAATAACTCACCTCAAATACGAGCGGCTCAATCATCAATTTCTCAAGAGTTTGAGGTTCAATATTCGGATATCGAACAAAAGGAATCAGATTTAAAACTGCTTGAAAATCGAATTACAAAAGATGGCGCCATCATGACTCTTTCCGAATTAAGTCAATTACAGGAAAGAGCAAGAATCTTAGACAGACAAGTAAGAAGAGCCAAGGAAGATTTAAAAGATGCCATCAGTATCAGAAACAATCAAGTGCTAAGCACTATTCAAAATGAGTTAAATGACATTGTCACCCAGTATGCAAAGGACAATGGTTACGATGCGATCTTAATTAATGCCATACTATATGTCAGTGACGAGATGGATATCACTCAGGAAATTCTTCAAATACTTAAAGATAAGATTGATGAAAGTTAGTTTATCTAAACTGGCAGAAAAGTTTAATCTCAAACTTGACGGAAATGGTAGCTTAATCATAAGTGGCGTTGCTCCACTTAACAAAGCCAATAAAAACCAGCTGAGTTTTTTAGCCAATTCAAAGTACACTTCTCAATTAAAAGACTCTAATGCTGGTGTTATTATTGTTTCTGAAAGTATGAAAGCTGATTATCAAGGCAATAAACTCATTGCCAATGATCCTTATGTCGCTTTTGCTAAAGTGGCAAGTTTATTTCAAAACAGTAATCAAAGCTTTACAGGTATTCATGAAACTGCAGTTATTGCAAAATCTGCTCAGGTTGAAAAAGGTGTAACTATTGGTCCTTTTAGTATTATTGGAGAAAACAGCATTATTCAATCTGGGACAGTGCTTGAAGCCAGAGCAACTATTGGAAACAACTGTAAAATCGGATCAGATTGTTTAATAAAAGCCAATGTAGTTGTGTCATATAATTGTTCGATTGGTAACAGAGTTATTATTCATCCAGGAGCAATCATTGGAGCAGATGGATTTGGTTTAGCACGAGAAGATAAGGGTTGGATTAAAGTGCCACAATTAGGAGCCGTTAAGATTGGTAATGATTGTGAAATTGGTGCCAATACAACCATTGATAGGGGAACCATGGAAGATACCATACTTGAAGATGATGTCAGGTTAGATAATCAAATACAAATAGCGCATAATGTCTTTATAGGTAAACACACTGTTATGGCGGGATGTTCAGCCGTTGCCGGATCTGCTAAAATTGGAAAAAATTGCTTAATTGGTGGTGGTGTTGGCATCATTGGACACTTAGAAGTGTGTGATGGTGTAACATTACAGTCAATGGCATTGGTCACTCGATCAATCAAAAGACCAGGTAGTTATAGTTCAGTTGCGCCTATTCAAGAAACACATGAATGGCGAAAAAGTGCAGTAAGAATAAAACAATTAGATAAAATAGCAAAACGGGTTGCTATATTAGAAAAAAAGATAAGAGAGTAATCAATGACAGAAGAAAATAACACACTCGATACGGTAGAAGTTGAGAAAATATTAAAATTATTGCCACACAGGTATCCATTTCTATTGGTAGATCGTGTAATAGATTACAAGTTAGGTGAACACCTAACCGCGATAAAGAATGTCACATTTAATGAACCCCATTTTAATGGACATTTTCCTGATCACCCTGTCATGCCTGGTGTATTAATTATTGAGGCAATGGCTCAAGCCTCAGGTATTCTATCAAGATTGGCGATTGGTGAATTAAAAGATAAGGACGACATCTTTTATTTAGTTAAAGTAGATAAAGCAAAATTCACCAAAACAGTGATACCAGGTGATCAATTACACCTATGTGTCTCTATTAAAAGAAAAATGCGCAATATGGTTCAGTATATCTGTCAAGCAAAAGTTGATGGTAAAGTTGTCGCCAAAGCTGAATTATTGTGTGCCAGTAAAAGTTAACCATGAGTGCATTAATCCATAAAACTGCCATTATTGATGCCAATGCTAAAATAGCAGATGATGTTAAAATAGGCCCATATTCTATAATCGAAGAGGATGTTTCAATTGGAGCGGGTACTGAAATAAAATCACATGTTACCATTGCAAAACACACAGATATAGGACAAAACAATCGAATATTTCAATATGCCTCAATAGGTGAAGAGCCTCAAGATAAAAAATATGACAATGAACCAACACGGACGCTCATAGGTGATAATAATACCATTCGAGAATATGTGACGATAAACAGAGGCACCATTGATGATAATTCAATAACTCGAATAGGCAATAATAACTGGATTATGGCTTATGTTCATATTGCTCACGATTGTATTCTGAAAGACAACATCATAATAGCCAATGGAACAACCTTAGCTGGACATGTACATTTAGATGATTTTGTGATTTTGGGCGGTTTTACCAAACTCCATCAATTTTGCAGAATTGGCGCCCATGCTTTCACAGCCATGGATACAGGATTTCAAAAAGATTTACCGCCCTATGTTATGGCACAAGGTAATCCAGCTAAACCAAGAACAATAAATGCAGAAGGCTTGAAAAGACGAGGATTTAGCCAAGCAGAAATTTCAGCGATAAAAAAAGCATTCCGATTTCTGTATAAAAAAGACCTTAGATTAGAAGAAGCATTAATTGAAATGCAAACGTTAGCCAACGAGTTTAAAGCTGTTCAATTAATGATAGACTTCATTAAATCTAGCAATCGCAGTATAGTCAGATAAGTTTAGTGTATATCAAAAATTAAACTTTATACAAAGCAGAATAAACGTGACCTTCTGAACCATATTTATCGTGGAATTCTCTAATGACTTTTTTATCGTTTTCTGAAGGCGGAAAGTTATGAGGGAATATTTCTGTTCCTCTTGATTCTGTCACTTTATTTAATCCAGATTTTTCAAAATGTAAATCCAAAGTGTTCAAATTAATTGGCGCTTCATCAGGATCTTCTGCGTGCTGACTATAATGTCTATTTTTAACAATAGATTCTGCATTCCATTTGACCAATTCAGGAGGTTGTACAAAACTTGTCTCAATGGGTTCAGCGATTAAAAATAATCCTTCGTGATTTAAACTCTGTTTAACTAAGATTAATGTTGCTTCAAATTCTTCTGGAGACAAGTGGTGAAGACAACCTACCATAGTAATTAAATCAAATTTTTTGTCAGTATTCTTTAAGAAATTAGATAAATCAGTTTGGATCAGTTCAACATTGGATAGTTTATTTTGTAAGCATTTGTGTTTGGCTTGCTTTAACATGCCAGGACTGTGATCTATCCCAATTACATTGTCATATTCACTGGCATATCGCACAAGCATGTGTCCTGTGCCGCAACCAATGTCTAACATATTATTGCGATTTTTCATGAAATCATTAAAGGGCTTGAATAATAAGTCATTGGCATAATCCCTTGGTTCAACGACGATAGCATCATATTCTGGAGCTATAATTTCGTGGTAATCTATATCAATTTGGCTTCTTGATTTCATTTTATTTATTAAAACGCATGAGTTAATTAAGACCAGTTATTATATTTTGTTCGTGAAAATTAGGCAATATTAAGTTGCTGATCACATGAATAATGCTAAAACTAAAATAATTTTATAGGCACTACTTAAATAACAAAACATCGTTGAAAAATCATGTAAAATGGTAAATATTATCCTTGAATTTTTATAAAAATGACACGAACAACTATCAAAATAGCCTTAATAGCTGGAGAAGATTCTGGAGATTTATTAGGCGCTGATTTGATTAAAAACCTTAAACTAATTAACCCCAATATTGATTTTATAGGTGTTGGAGGTAAAAAAATGCAATCAGAAGGCATGCAATTGATTACTTCAAATAAAGAATTTGCCATCATGGGTTTTGCTGAAGTCATAAAGAAGTTACCGAAGCTTTTAAAGTTACGTCAATTGATAACAAAAACTATCATCAATGCAGAGCCAGATTTGTTTATTGGGGTTGATGCTCCTGATTTAAATTTTCCAATTGAAAAAAAATTAAAGAAGCAAGGCATTAAAACCATCCATTATGTCAGTCCTTCAATATGGGCTTGGCGACCCAAAAGGGCACGTCAAATCAGTCAAATCACAGACTTAGTCCTAACATTGTTCCCTTTTGAACCCCAATACTATGAAAAAGTCGACGGCAAAGCTGAGTTTGTTGGCCATCCTTTGGCACAAAATATAGAAGTTGATATCGATAAAAATGCAGCTAAATTAGCCCTAAATTTAAGTACAAACAACCCTGTATTGGCCATTTTACCTGGATCAAGAACCAACGAACTGAAAGCACATACAAATATTTTCATGCAGTCTGCTGCAAAACTAATAAAACTAATGCCTGAATTGCAAATTATATCAGCCAATACCAATCAGTCTAAAATCCAATACATCCAAGAAAGTGCCAATAGAAATCATGTGCCAATCAAAATATTCAATGATGCTACAGTTGTTTTAAAAGCAGCTGACTTCTCATTATTGGCCTCAGGTACAGTAGCACTTGAAGCCATGCTTTGTAAAACACCCATGGTAATTGGATATAAAATCTCAAATATTACTTACGCTATCGTCAAAACATTTAACATGATGTTATTGCCCTATTATTCTTTGCCCAATGTACTTTATGAAGGCTTTCTTGTTCCAGAAGTTTTACAAAAACAGATGACAGTTGAAAATCTAGTCAAGGCATTGTTACCTCTGACCAAAGCCGCCCAACAAGAAATGCTCAAAAAAGAGTTTATCCGCCTGCATCAAGATCTTTTGTCTCCTAATAATAATGCTGCATTGTCAGTGTCTAAATTTTTCACATGCAATCAATAATCGTTGGGGTTGATGAGGCAGGAAGAGGGCCATTGGCAGGTCCAGTTACAGTGGCAGCCGTGATACTAAAAAAGCCCATAAAAGGCTTAAATGATTCAAAAAAACTATCCGAAAAAAAGCGGTTTGATCTAGAAGATTTAATCATCAAAAATGCCTTGGCCTTTTCAGTCGTGCACATAGATGTTGAGATCATTGAAGAGATTAATATTTTACAAGCCAGTTTACTGGGCATGCAAAAAGCAGTAAAAAAAATAACCCATAATTATGATGAAATATTGATTGATGGAAATAAATGCCCTTATTTTGATAAACCGGCAAGAGCCATCATTGGTGGAGATGGAAAAATTGCAGAAATTTCAGCTGCCTCAATACTGGCAAAAAATGCCCGAGACAGATTAATGTGTCAGTTGGATAAGGAGTTCCCTGATTATGGGTTTGCTCAACATAAAGGTTATGGGACGCAGTTGCATCTGCAACAACTACAAAAGCATGGTCCATGTAAACACCACAGAAAAACGTTTGCTCCCATTCAAAAACTTATGCAAATGGAAATATTTTAACATTTGGCTTTTAATTGTTTTATATTTTCTGAAAATAAACCAATACTAATTTATGGTGTTAAAATAGGTCAAAATTATTTAAAGCCAACCATAAATGCATCCAAAATTTATACACCTTAATCTACATTCAGAATATTCTGTGGTTGATTCTATCTTGCGCATTCCTAAAATAATGGAAATGTTGAAAGAAAACAATTCTCCAGCTGTAGGCATTACAGATTTTAACAATATGTATGCAGCCATTAAGTTTTATAAATCTGCATTATCTGCTGGAATTAAACCCTTAATGGGTGCTGATTTGATGGTATTGGATGAAACTGACAAATCTAAATTTTATGCGTTAACATTTTTGTGCACCAACAAACAAGGTTATCTCAATTTAAGTGAATTGATATCATTGGCTCACCAAAAAGGCTATCACAGTGCACACCCAATGGTTACTGAAAAATGGATTGAACAATACCAAGAAGGATTAATAGCTATTAGCAGTAATATGCGCGGTGATATAGGTCAATTAATTTTGAATAAAAAGTTGGAAGCTGCAGCCGATAAAATAGAATATTGGAAAAGAGTATTTGCAGACAGGTTTTATTTAAGCATAGCAAGGGTCAATAGAAAAAATGAAAAATGGCACAATGATGCCACTGTTTACCTAGCAGCCCATCAAAGTATTCCTTTGGTAGCAACCAATGATTCTCGCTTTATGCACAAAAGTGATTTTAATGCACACGAAGCCAGAGTATGTATCAATCAAGGCCTTATTGTGGCCGACCCAAGAAGACAAAAAACTTATACAAGAGATCAATATTTAGCCACACCAGATGAAATGGTTGCCAAATTTAAGGATTTACCAGAAGCTTTAGAAAACACAGTTGAAATTGCTAAAAGATGCCATTTTAATTTTGAATTTGGAGAATATTTTCTGCCAGCCTTTCCAATTCCTGAAGGTGAAACTGAAGATCAATATTTTCGTCGATTAACCAAAGAGTTATTGGCAGCATACTTAGATAAAAATGGCGCTTTTGAGGGCTTTACTGACAAAGATTACTACGATAGATTAGAGTTTGAAGTCAATATTATTCTTCAAATGGGGTTTCCAGGCTATTTTTTAATCGTTGCAGATTTCATTAACTGGTCTAAGAAAAACAGCATTCCTGTCGGCCCTGGTCGTGGTTCTGGAGCGGGTTCACTTGTGGCATTTGTCATGCGTATAACAGATTTAGATCCGCTAGAATATGAATTGTTATTTGAGAGATTTCTTAATCCAGAAAGGCTATCAATGCCTGATTTTGATGTTGATTTTTGTATGGATAGACGAGATGAAGTCATAGAATATGTCACCAAGACCTATGGCGCCAATCAAGTCAGTCAAATCATCACATTTGGCACCATGAGTGCTAAAGCGGTGGTACGCGATGTGGGCCGAGTTTTGGGTCACCCTTATCCAATGGTTGATGGCATTGCAAAACTGATTCCAAATGATTTAGGCATTACTTTAGAAAAAGCTTTAAAAGAATCTTCTGAGCTCAATTTAAAAAAACAAACTGATGAAGAAGCCGGAGAACTGTTAGACATGGCTCTTCAACTCGAAGGAACGATTCGTAACACAGGAAAACACGCTGGTGGCGTGGTTATTGCTCCCAGTAAGTTAAGTGATTTCTGCCCCGTATACAAAGACGAGCATGCTGAAGGTATTCTTAGTCAATACGACAAAGATGATGTCGAAACCATCGGTTTAGTTAAATTTGACTTTTTGGGTTTAAGAACTTTAACCATTGTAGATAATGCAGTGCAAGCCATCAATACCAACTATAAAACCCAACTTGATATTAGTAAAATTCCATTAGATGATTCCAAGGCTTTTGACTTACTTAAATCCTGTAAAACCACAGCGGTATTCCAATTAGAATCAGATGGAATGAAGGAACTCATTAAACGATTGATTCCTGATTCTTTTGCTGAAATTATCGCCTTGGTTGCGCTCTATCGCCCTGGACCATTGGATTCTGGAATGGTTGATACTTATGTGGAATGTAAGCATGGGCGCATTGAACCCGATTATCTGCATCCAGATATTGAAGAAATACTCAAACCAACTTATGGCGTTATCTTATATCAAGAGCAAGTCATGAAAATTGCTCAGGTTTTGTCTGGCTATTCATTGGGTGGAGCAGATATTCTTCGAAAAGCGATGGGTAAAAAAATTGAGTCTGTTATGTTAGAACAAGCAGAAATATTTAAAAAAGGAGCAGAAGATCGCGGCGTAGATGGTAAAGTTGCAAAAGAAATATTTGACATTATCATTAAATTTGCAGGTTATGGATTTAATAAATCTCATTCAGCTGCTTATGCCTTAATTGCTTATCAAACTGCTTGGTTAAAAGCACATTACCCAGTAGAATTCATGGCATCTGTGATGTCAGCTGATATGGACAACACTGAAAAAGTGGTTCACCTTATTCAAGATACAAAGTTGATGAATATCACCATTCAATTGCCCAATATAAATGAATCAGATTATTATTTTAAAGCAGGAGATGGACTCAGCATCGTTTATGGATTAGGTGCACTTAAAGGCGTAGGAAAAGGTGCCATTGAAAGCATGATGCTTGATCGCAAAAACAACGGACCCTACACATCAATTTATGACTTTTGTGTGCGGGTTGATTTGCATAAGGTCAATAAAAGGACGTTAGAATCATTAACATTATCAGGTGCTTTTGACTGTATTCATCCAAATAGAAGGGCTTTATTACAAGGATTAGAATCAATCATTAAAGCCGCCATCCAAAAAAATAATGACCAACAATCAGGCCAAGTAGATTTATTTGGTTCTGCGGTTGTAGCTGAAACAAATCAAATGCCGATTCCATTACCTCAAATTGCAGAATTTGAAAGTAATGAACGCTTATTTAATGAACGTAATATGTTGGGACATTTCATGAGCGGTCACCCAATTGATTCAGTAAAACAATGGTTTGAAAC